>CAXMQC010000383.1:0-6018 GCA_964195285.1 Akkermansiaceae bacterium | reverse complement strand
CTTCCTGCGCCGGCGCCGGCCATCGATCGACCAACGAGACCTCATGCCCGTCCCGCATCAGCCACCAGGCCGCCGTTACTCCCGCAACGCCGCTACCCAACACCAATATTTTCATGGGTCATTATCTGCCAGCATCGGTATTACAAAGCGGCGACAACCTGAATTTCTACCGTAAAATCGGGCGACGCCAATCTCGCCGATTCCACACAGGCGCGGCCGGGGGTGTCGCCGGGCGCCACCCAGGCATCCCAGACCGCGTTCATTTCGTTAAAATCGCCCATATCGCACAGCCATATGGTGGCCGTGACCAGATTGGACTTGCCGGTCCCGGCTTCGACCAGTAACGCGTCGATCCGGTCGAGGATGTTTTTTGTCTGATCGGTGACCGAACCGCCCGGTGCGTCCAAAGCCAGCTGCCCGGCCAGATAGACCGTATCGCCATGGATGACGGCCTGGCTCATTCGCGGTCCGACCTGAATTCTTTTGAGCGCCATTCGATATTCTCCCTGGAATGAATGATGTAGTGGTGAGGCAGATTTCGAAGATGCCGCGTTTCACCAAATTGCGCCAGTCCAAAACAAACCCACTGGTTCAATGCGGAGTATCTTCAAAAGACTCGAGATAATTTTAACAGAGTAGACCATTGAAATTTTTTATTGATTTAAAGATTCACGGGGGGCATTTTAATGAAAAATAAACCTTATTTGACAAAACTCTCCTTGTTGTTAGTGGCGCGGCAATAACAGACGCCGCCTCTATTAATGGGGGTGGAAGGAAAAGTGAGTCTGGAGGTCATGTCTTTTATCGTGGTCATAGACGATCGCCCGGAAAAGCGTCGCCAGTATCTCAATCTGGCGGCCTCGATCGAGGCGGACGTGAATATCGAGGCTTTCGCGACTCCGCAGGCCGCCCTCGAGGCATCTTCGGATAGGCCGCCCGAACTCGTCATCATCGGGCGAACGGCGCCGGCCCTGGGCGGTGTGCGGGCGATTCGCCGTTTCCGGCGCATTCCCGAATGCGACAATTTACCCGTAATCGTTATAGTGGAGCCGGCCGACCAGCGATTGCGATTTCGAGCCCTGGAAGCAGGCGCCTCCGACGTGCTGACCGATCCGGTCGACCCGGGCGAGTTCAAGTTGCGGGCGGGAAACCTGCTTACCGCCTGGAGCAATGTAAAAAAGGTCCATTTGCGGGCCGATCTGTTGGAACGTAGCCGCACCGCCAAGGAGCGCCGCTATCGCCGCGACCTGCGGGCAACACGCAATAGCCTGCGCGGCATCGTGGACACGGTCCCGGCGATGGTTTCCGTGTCGGATCGCGACGGCAATTACGTTTTCGTCAACCAATATATGGCGTCGTTCTATGGCAAAACCCCCGAAGAAACGATGGGAGTGCCAATCAGTGAAATCCTTGGCAAGACACAGGGCGAATGCGAGGTAGCGGCCAACGGCGAAGTATTCAGGGGTGTCGGCACGCTGTCCGGCTATGAAGAGGATATTACCGACGCACACGGCATGACCCGCACCTTCCTTTCGACCAAATCGGCGCTGCGCGACGATGCGAACCGGGTCGTCAATATCATAACCGTTTCACAGGACATCACGTTCCGCAAATGGGTCGAGTCGGAGTTGCGCGAAGCGAAGAATGCGGCCGAGGCGGCGAGCAGGGTCAAAACCGAATTCCTGGCCAACGTCAGCCACGAGCTACGCACACCGCTGAACGCGATCATCGGCTTCGCCGAGGGCATAAACGGTGATCTCTTCGGCACGGCGGACGCAGACCGTTATCGTGAATATGCCGGCCATATCTCGGAAAGTGCGCGACATTTGAAGGCGATTATCGACGATATTCTGGATATCGCCAGTATCGAGGGCGGCGGTCTGGATGTGCTTGAAAGCGACGCCGACCCCGCGACCGTGGTTTGGGCCATGGTCGACGCCTTGGAGGAACAGGCCGCGCAGGCCCAGGTAACAATTCAGGTCGAGAGCCTCGAAGGACCACTGACGGTAAAAACCGACGAAGGGCGGTTCAGCCAGATCCTTATGAACCTGGTGTCCAACGCCATCAAATTCAGCCCCGAAGGTGGCGACGTTCGCGTTGAAATCGCGGAGACCGTGGATGGAGGGCTGTGCATCAGCGTCCAAGACAGCGGCGCTGGAATCGCCACCGAGGACTTGCCGTTGGCGACCGACCGGTTCGGTCAATTGATCGGCGATCCGATGAGCGACCCGATCGGCGGCATGGGGCTTGGCCTGCCGCTGTCGATCGGTCTCGCCGAGCTGCTTGGCGCGCGCGTCGATATCGATAGCCAGAAAGGCAAGGGAACCACCGTCAGCCTGGTATTCCCGCCCGAGAAGTTGGCGACCCGCGACCGCATGACCGGTTGATCGATTTGGCGCCGGCGCCTGGTAAATCAATACAACACTATTTTTCCCCTTCCAGATCCTTGTCCGAGGGCGTGCCCGTCGTTTTCTTCCCGCCTGACGGCGCCTTCCCATCCTTTAGCCGTGCTGCGTCTTTTCCTCCCGACTCTTCGGCAAACCATATGGATTGCTGGGGGAACGGAATTTCGATATTTTCCGCATCGAATCGTCGCTTCAACAACCGGTTGAAGGCCCGCCGGATCGACCACTGCATGCCGGGCGAGGTCTTGATGCGGGCCTTTATCACCACGGCCGAATCGTCAAATCGGTCCAGGCCCTGAACTTGCAGGTCCGCCAGTATATGATTTTGCTGATCCGGATCCTGACGCAATTCCTGTCCGACCTCTTCGATAATCCGCGTTACGCGATCCACGTCCTCCTTGTACGCCACGCCGATTTCCATCACAGCAAAGGCGAATTCGCGGGTATAGTTGATGACCGCGGTGACGTCACTGAAGGGAATCGTATGAACGGTGCCGGAGGGATCGCGCAGCCGGATGGAACGGATGGACAGCGCCTCGACAGTGCCGCTGTGGCCACCCAGCATCACGTAATCGCTGACCGAAATGGAGTCCTCGATAAGAATGAACATCCCGGTAATGATGTCGCGCACCAGCGTCTGCGCGCCGAAGCCGACGGCCAGGCCGACGACGCCGGCGCCGGCCAGCAGCGGCGCGATATTGATGCCCAACTCCGACAGGATGGTAAGGCCGACAACCACGGAAAGAGCAGCCAGCATCACCTTGCGGAGCAAAGGCAACAGGGTGTGCGCCCGCTGGCTGTGCGACGCGTTGTTGCTGGCGAGGTAGCGCTCGATGACGGCGCTCAACACCTCCCAGCCAACGATCGCCAGAAGCACGACCGCGCCAATGCTGGCCAACCGCGACACCAGCGCGCGGCCTTCCGCTTGGCCCAGCCATTGCAGGATGTCCAGACCCCAGGCCTGTAGCACCGCCAGGGTGGCGACCGCCGCTATGAGCCCTCTCAGCACGGATTTGACGATCGGAAGATATCGGTTTGTCCGGGCCTCCAGTCCCGGCAGCCGGGCCTTCAATTCGTCTGACAGGGAAAACGCCCTGTCGATCATCCGAATGGCAAAGGACCCCACGGCGATTCCCAAGGAGATGGCGAGTGCGGTCAGAAGGGTGGCGCGAGCGACATAGGCGAACCCGCCCGGTATGCCGACAACCCAGACCAGATAAACAACCGCGACATAAATAATCGCGAGCACATGCCACAGATCGGCCAGCCGCCGCCGCAGCTGGAACAGCCGCGCGCCTTCCTGGCCGCCGATGATCTGGGCGACACCGCGCCTGTTCTGCATGATCAGCATCACGAACAGCAGCAACAGCAAGAGCCCGATCAGCTTGAAGAGGAGTAGCTGCGCCGATCCGGCCAAGCCGAGATATCCGGCGATCTGAATAGTGAAGTACCCGAATACGCCCACCGCCGATACCCGGCTGATCCAGATGTACAAATAATGCGCGGTTTCGTCGCCCAACCGGAACGGGCGGGCTGATGCCGCGGCGGGCGCCAAAATGGTTCTGGCAATTGCGTTGATCGCGCCGACAAACGCCACCGCGTAGATCACTGACAAGGCAACCGGCCGGGCAATACCGTCTTCGCCGAGCAGGCTGATAAGGAACCCACCGACCGCGGCGAAGGTCGCTGGTGGAACCAGAATTAGAATGAGGCGCGCCACCAACAACGGAATTTGCATTAAAAGGCCGTCGCCGTCGCGCCAGGCGATTGACGATTGTGGTTTGGCAACGAGTCTCTTAGCGACGCTCTGGGAGATGAAGCCCGCGGCGATTATTGCGATCAAGGCCAGAATACCGACGGTCCAGCGTTTTACCGTCGCGGGATCCGACAGGCCCAGGCGAAGGCTCGTCAACCCGGCCGGAACGGCAAGGACCGCCTCGGCCAGTGCCGAAAGCTGCTTCCCAAGCGCGGCGCTGTGGGCGGCAAGCTGGTCGATAACAATGGAGCCCACGGTCTGCTGTTCCGGCGCCAGCGCTTCCTTCTCGGCCTTCTTGACCTCAATCAGTGCGTTCAAACGACCGACCAACAGCTTGCGCTCGGCGTCGTCCTCTATCGTGACAACCAGATCTTCCAAGTCCTCCACAGTGACGCCGACATGTTCGCTCGCCTTGACGCCGCCGTCCACGACACCCCAGGCCAGCGCAATTCCGCCGGCCACCAACACGCATTTCAGCAGTTTGAGCATGGGCCAATTCCCAACCGTTCTTCGCAGAAAAATTCGCTGGCATCTTATCGCTTCGATCCGGGCAAGTCACACCGAATTAGCCGCACCATTTCGATCACGAAACGGCCTATTTTACGCGAAACTGAAATTGTCGATTCCTTATTGGCCCGGACCGGCTATTATCATAGCCATATCGATTCGCCAGCCAATTGGTACCATGCATCCTATACGATCCAAATCCGTCGCATTTCTGACCGGTGTATTTATGTCCATCGGCTTTGCCGCGTGGGCCCAGGAAATTTCCGGCATCGCGGAGGTCCAGTCCGGCAATGAAATCTCGTTGAACGGAACCGTGGTGCGGCTTTTCGGTTTGGAAGCGCCGGCCCCCGACAAGCGTTGTCAATTGAGCGAGGGCGCGTATCGTTGCGGCATCATTGCATGGGCCGAACTGGTCAGGCTCGCCGACGGACGCGATCTATCATGCGACATCGAATCCCGAACCAGCAAGGGCCAGCCGGTCGCCACCTGTTACCTGGGCGAACGAGACCTGAACGAGTCGCTGGTGCGCAGCGGTTGGGCCGAGGCGCGCGCCGACGTCGAACGCTATCAGGTCGATCAGGTCGAGGCACGGCGTGCCAGGCGCGGGTTGTGGGCCGAACGGATCAAGCCTCCTGATCGCAGACAGGCTCCCTAATACCAAGGAGCGTTGATAAAGACCCATGTGAGGGGGGTTCGCGGCCCGCCCGGGCAGGCGCGGCTCGAAGCGCGATGCACCCGTATCGGGCAAGCGCCGCAACGCACCCGGCGGACCGCGAAGCCCCACCGGAGGCCGGTTTACCTTGACGCGCTCGCTGCGTTGCGCTCCGCTTGTGGTGCGCGGCACCATGGCGCGAACCACGCCTGACCAGCGGACAAGGGTAACCGGTCAAATGGGTCTTTATCAGCGCTCCTTGGTATAATATCCCTAAAACTGAATATCTTTAACGAATGCAGTGGGTTGCAAGGCGCGGGCATCGCAATCCGCAACCGCCGGATTCGCATCCTGCAATGGCATTGTTGGCGCGAAATGAACGGCCCGATGGCCCGCCAAGCTGGAAACTCACACGAATTCAACGAAGAAAAGACCCCGATGTCCGATTTCAACAATCGGACATCGGGGCCAAGTTGGCATAAGGAAGGGTTGCCCGCATGAAACAGGCAAAAAACATGCCATACGCGGGGTATTTCCGACTAATCATTCACGCTCGGCAAAGAAAAAAATCTGCGATGGCTTGAAAGCCGCGCACCATACTTCAAAGGGCCGACAAAAAATGGCCCCGATACTCTAGGCATCGGGGCCAAAGTTGGCATAAGGAAGGGTTGCGGTTCCATCATACGCATGTTTCATGC
>CAXMQC010000382.1:0-3131 GCA_964195285.1 Akkermansiaceae bacterium | reverse complement strand
CGCGAGGCGGCCGAGCGCGCGCGCATTGCCGATAACCAGCCGCCAGCTCTCGATCACCGCCTCGAAAAGGCTGGGCCCCGAGCTGTTCACGAAGCCGGTTTCCGGGGTTTGTCCGCGGCCGCCGCCAACCGGCCATAAGCCACGGCCATCGCGCCGCCGCACAGCATGACATAAAGCGTCACCAAAATCCCGTTGGCGCCAATCCGCGCCAGTACCGGCATGTCGCCGGGCAACAGGGCGAATGCCAGTGCGGCCGGCAGGACGGTCAGATAGAAGGCTGCCAAGAGGCGGATGCTGTTGCCGGCGCCGACGCGCCAGGCATGGTTGGCGGTCGCCGGCAGCGAGACCGGGTTCTTGCCGGCGGCGGCGATGGCAGTCAGCATCAGGGCGGCGCGCATCAGCAACAGCCCGCCCGGGAAAACCAGCAGGGCCAACGCGGCCAGCCCGATCGCGGTATTGCTCGCGCTGTTTGCAATATCCTGGGTGGCGGTCAGGCTCTCGATCAGGGTCGGCACCAGCAGCGGCACGAACAACACCCCGACCAGCGGGAAATGCAGCAGGCTGAAGAATTCCGCGCGGCCCGCCCGCAGGCCCGTGACGCCCTTGCGCGGGTGGCTTTCGGGCAGGGCATAACGCTGCCAGGCGACCAGCGCCTGGACCAGGACGGCGAAGTTCAAAAGCGCCAGGACGGCCTTCCAGAAATCGGCGACCGGCGGTGCGCTGGCGGCGGCTTGCGAGAACGCGCCCACCGCGAAGATCAGCAGCGCCGGGATCCAGCCCACGCGCAGCGCATAGCCCGGCCGCGCCGCGAATTGCCGCCACACCTCCAGCACGGTCGTGGCGACCGGCAGGGAACTCTGTTCGCTCATGTGGCCTCCTCCGCCGCCGGTTGCTGGTCCAATCCAAGCGAAAACAGCGACAGCACCGTGCCCATGACCAGGATGAACAGCAGGAACGCCGCGCTGGCCACCAAGGCGAGCGGGTAATAGAACATCGTATCGGCCATGTAACCCGTCACTTTCATCAAGCCCCAAATGATAACCTGCAGCGGCGCCATCACGATCAGCGAGGCCAGCACCATGCGCCCGCCGTTACCCCTGCTCATATACCATGCGCGCTCGAACCGCGCCTCCTTTCCCGTCGCCGTCGCCGGCAGCACCAGCGACAGCCGGGTGGTCAGATAGATCGCGGCGATTGCCGCCGGCGCCATGCCGATCTGGCCGATCAGGGTCAACTGTTCGGCCTGTTCGCCCAGCGCCAGCCCGGCGCCGTCCATGACCAGGATCGATACCAGCTGGACCGTCAGCATGACCACCAGCACCGCCATGACGATGGCAATGTCGGCGGCGAACAGGATGGCGATGAACAACAGGCTGATCAGCAGCCAGCGGGCCAGATATTTGATCTCACTCACGGTGACGCGCATCGGCACGGGCTGGCCGCCGATATCGTAGTCCTGCATGACCAGGCGGTGCCATACCACCAGCATCATCGCCGCCACCGCCGATTGGATCAGGACATTGACGACCGTGCTGCCCAACAGGGGGCCGATAGGGTTTGTCACGGTTTGCGGGTCCGAAAGGTCGGGCATTGGCGCGAAGGTCCCGAACACCAGGTTCAGCCCATAAAGTACGATCAACGGCAACCACCCCACCCGCATGGCCTCACGCGGATGGTCGATAACAAAGCGATAGCTCGCCCGCGCGGTATCCACGACCGGCAGCATGGCGGTTGGTTCCGTTTGGCCCTCCTTCTGCATCCCACGCACTCCGTCGGTCCCGTTAGTCGTCGCTCAAGGGTTTGGCCTTGTCGCCCGCGCTTTTTTCCGTCGTGCCCAAGGCGTCGGCCAGACGCGTCGTGGCGCTGCCCGGCGCGGCGGGTTTTTGTTGCGAGGGGTCGGGGGCCCAGCCGGTCAGGTAGACGATCTGGAAGCTTGCCGGGATGCGGCCGTCGGAGCCTTCGTGGCGCTCGCGGTAAATTTCGACGGCCCGCATGACGATGTCGCGGCGGGTGAAATGGCGCGCCATGGCGGCCAGCGCGTTGGCCTCGCCCATGCCGCGCAGATCGGCCATCAGCCGCAGCGCGTTCTCGTAGCGCACCGGGATCAGGTCGCCGTCGGCCACCGGCAGGGCGAAACCGGCTCGCTGCAGCAAGGCGCCGGCGTCGCGCAGCTCGACGAAGGGGGAGACGCGCGGGCTGGCGCCGCCGGCCAGTTCGGTCTCCGCTTCCAGCAAGGCGCTGCGCAATTCCCCCAGCGTGCCGCCGCCGGCCAGCGTGGCGAGGAACATCCCGTCCGGCTTCAACGCCTGGCGGATCTGGATCAGCGCGCCGGGCAGGTCGTTCACCCAATGCAGCGACATGTTGCTGACGATCAAGTCGAACTTGCCCTCGCCGAAGGGCAGGGCGTCGGCCTCCGCCGCCAGCGCCAGCCCACCGGCGCGACGCGCCATGGCGGCGGCCGGATCGCACTGGATCAACGCCTCAATGCCGCCGCGGGCGCCGACGATCTCGCCGAATTCGCCGCCGTGGCAACCCAGGTCCAGGGCCAGCGGGAAAGTCCGCGTGGTGTCGGACAGCCGGTCGGCCAGCCGCTCCGCCACTTCGCGGAACAGGAAATCATGCTGGTCCAGGCCCGCCGCCGCACGCGTGCGGTGGGCGCGCACCAGCCGCGGCTCGAAGATATTCATCGGCGATGTCGACTCGGTCATGGTGATTCAAATATGGCCCGGCAGACGTTTTCGGGCAAAGGGTAATAGGCAAGCGAGCCGGGTTCTGTCTAAACTGTGCAAATGTACGGGAAGGGAAGTTCCAGGCAAATACCCTCAATCGCTGTTCAACCGCTGCGGCGGCTGATGGACAGCATGCTGCCGCCGCGCTGTCTGCATTGCCAGGCGATGGTGGAAGGCGACGCCGCGCTCTGCCCCGATTGCTGGCCGCTGTTCGACTTTCTGGCGCCGCCGGCCTGCGAAAGCTGCGGGTTCCCCTTCGAGTACGACCCCGGCGCCGATGATACGATCTGCGCCGCCTGCCTGGCCCATCCGCCGCAGTTCGACCGCGCCCGGTCGGTGCTGATCTATGGCGAGAACAGCCGCAAGCTGATCCTGGATTTCAAACATGGCGACCGTACCTGG
>CAXMQC010000381.1:0-8493 GCA_964195285.1 Akkermansiaceae bacterium | reverse complement strand
TAGAACGAATAATCGTAGCCATCCAGCTTAAATCCAGCCTTCTGCGATCCGTTCCTCACGGCGTCGATCAGATCGGCGCCGCTGATACCGCAAAAATGGGAATCAGTGTCCAGCGGTTCGACCGCTATTTCCAGATTGTTGACGTCGCGCAAGGTACCATGGACGGTCTGCGCGCTTGCACCATTCGCGGCGCCCAGCGCGATGCCGATTATCGGAACCGCCAAAAAAACTCTAAAAATTCGTTTATGCAAGGGTCTGCCCATTCATTGTTGCAGCGGATTATTGAATTACCCCATCCAGCCAACCGGTATATGGCTGGCCGCCTGTCCAGGAAATGTCGCACAAAGACGTTAATTGTTGGTGACTCCATGATTGGATTCTATGCAATTTCTACGCGCATAAATTTACTGCGCGTCAGCGGTCATGCAGTCGCGCCCGCAAAGATCGATTTTAGTGAAATGGATCCCGGCCGAGAGACCCGCTATTCCCACTCGATGGTGCCGGGCGGTTTCGACGTTACGTCATAGACCACCCGGTTGATGCCGCGTACTTCGTTGATTATACGGGTGCCCGTGCGGGCCAGGAACTCGTGATCGAACGGGTATGAATCGGCCGTCATGCCGTCGGTGGACGTGACGGCGCGAAGCGCGCAGACATGGTCGTAAGTGCGGGCGTCGCCCATCACCCCGACGGTGCGCACCGGCAACAGCACCGCGAAGGCCTGCCAGATTGCGTCGTAAAGCCCGGCATTATTGATTTCCTCGCGGAATACCGCATCGGCGCGGCGTAGAATATCGAGTTTTTCCCGGGTGATGGCGCCCGGTATGCGAATCGCCAAACCGGGACCGGGGAAGGGATGGCGTCCGACCAGCGTCTCCGGCATGCCGAGCTCGCGGCCGAGTTCGCGGACCTCGTCCTTGAACAACTCGCGCAGCGGTTCGACCAACTTCATATTCATGCGCTCGGGCAGGCCGCCGACATTGTGGTGCGACTTGATGGTAACGCTTGGCCCGCCGATCGCCGAAACCGACTCGATAACATCTGGATAGAGGGTGCCCTGGGCCAGGAAACCGGCGCCGCCCACTTTGTGCGCTTCCTCGTCGAACACATCGATAAACAGGCCCCCGATGATCTTGCGCTTGCGCTCCGGGTCATCCACGCCTTCAAGCTTGCCGAGAAACAGATCTTCGGCGTTACGGTGGACCAGCGGGATGTTGTAGTGGTCGCCAAACAGGCGCACCACCTCCGCCGCTTCGCCCAGGCGCATCAGCCCGTGGTCCACGAAAATGCAGGTCAGCCGTTCGCCGATCGCCTCGTGGATCAACACCGCGACCACGGAAGAATCGACCCCGCCGGACAGGCCGCAAACCACCCTGCCCGTCTCGCCGACCTGTTCGCGGATGCGCGCGATCGCCTGGTCCTTGAAGGCGGCCATGGTCCAATCGCCAGCGCAGCCGCAAATATTGTGCGCGAAGTTACTTAACAGTCGCGCGCCATGCGGCGTATGCACCACCTCGAGATGGAATTGCACCGCGTAGAAACGCCGTTTTTCGTCGGCGATGGCGGCGTAGGGCGCGCCCTCGCTGGTGCCGACGACGGAAAAACCTTCGGGAATGCTGACGATGCGGTCGCCATGGCTCATCCAGACCTGTTCGCGGTCGCCCACCTTCCATACGCCGTCGAACAGGCCGCAGTCGCCCACGACATCGACGAAGGCACGGCCGAATTCCTGGTGGTCGGAAATCTGAACCTCGCCGCCCAGCTGCGCACACATGGTCTGTTCGCCATAGCAAATACCCAGCACCGGCAGGCCCATTTCGAAAACATCGTCGGGCGCGCGCGGACTGGTCACCTCGGTGACGCTGGCCGGCCCGCCGGACAGGATGATGCCTTTCGGCCCAAACGCCTCGATCTTGGCCCGGTCGAGGCTGTTGTAGGGCTGGATTTCGCAGTAGACCCCGGCCTCGCGCACCCGGCGCGCGATCAGCTGGGTCACCTGGCTGCCGAAGTCGATAATAAGAATACGGTCCGTCATGCAAGGCATTTACGTGAGTCGGCGGCTCAGCGCAAGCGACGCGCTGTCGCGGGGCGCCCCTTCCCTGCCCTGTTTGCCCCGACATCGGACGATTCGCGCCGCCGCCGCGCCTTTTCGGGGTGGTTTTATGCCACCCGATTCCAGGCATCAACGAGCATTGGTACAAGACTATGGACATGATGAAATTCGTTCAGGATGCGGTGCTGCGCAAGATCCCGATTTATTTCAAGATGGCGGCGCTGCTGTTTCTAATTCTCATCCTATTGATACCGATCGGCATTATCGACGATCTTGTCGGCGAGCGGCAGATGCGCCAGCACGCGGTGCGGACCGAAATCAGCGAAATCTGGGGGCGCGCGCAGAGCGTCTTCGGGCCGGTGCTGATCCTGCCCTACCGCCAGCCGGTGGAAACCGAGGACGCAGAGGGGAACATACGGGTCAGCCATGTCGAAAACCGTGCCTTCATCCTTCCCGAACGACTGACGGTCGAAGCGGCAATCACGCCGGAAATACGCTACCGGGGGATATTCGAGACCGCGGTCTATCGAAGTAATCTCGTGTTCACGGGCCACTTCACGAGGCCGGACCTCGCGGCAATGGGCCTGGGAGACGCAAAGATCGAGTGGGACCGCGCAAGCGTCGCCGTCGGGGTCAACGATCTGCGCGGCACCGGCAACGCGCTGGCCTTGCGACTGGGCGAGGCGACCGTGGATTTTGCCCCGGGCTCCACCAGCCAGGAAATCGGTAGCGGCGTTCATGCGCCAGTGGGCGGCGCCTTTGGCCCTGCCTGGCCGGAGGAAGATGATTTGCCTTTCCAATTCGCCTTGGAGCTGGCCGGCAGCGAGCGAATGTCTTTCACCCCATCGGCCAAGGAAACCGTCGTTGCGTTGAAATCCACCTGGCCCCATCCCCAGTTCAATGGCGCCTGGCTGCCGGAAAGGCGATCTGTCGGTAAAGACGGTTTCGAGGCGCATTGGACAGTGTCCTGGTTCGGCCGTGACTTTCCGCAGCAATGGCTCGATGGCGCCATCAAGGTCGGCATGCCCGACAAAATTGAGCGATCCCGATTTGGTGTGTCGCTAATCACCCCGGTGGATTTTTACCTGAAATCGGAACGTTCGGTGAAATATGCGCTGCTGTTCATCCTGCTGATTTTCGCCACCGTCTTTATCCTCGAAATCGCCGTGCCGGTGCGCGTGCATCTGATCCAGTATGCGCTGGTCGGCTTTGCCATGACGGTGTTCTACCTCTTGCTGCTGGCGCTCGCCGAGGTGATCGGCTTTGCCGCCGGTTTTGTGCTCGCCGCCATCGCCTCGACCGCAATGATCACGCTCTATCTGGGCCGGGCGATGCGGAGCGTTCGGCGCGGCGTGCAACTGGCCGCGGTACAGGCCGGCATATACGGATTTCTCTATATCGTTCTGCAGTTGGAGGACTATGCCCTGCTGGCCGGCGCGGTGGGCCTGGTGGCGGCGTTGGCCGCCGTGATGTATGCCAGCCGCGACATCGACTGGTACGGCCTGGGACAATCACCCGATGAAGGAGCCGAAGGCAAGACTTTAGCACGGGCGCCAGGCTGACGTTCTCCCTGCCCCCTTCCCTCGCACAGCAACAGGTCCTATCCTGACGGGAACGGCAATAAGGACAGACGCCAACCGCGATGGATGCAGTGGAACCGGGTCAAACAGGCAGCGCCGAGTTGACCGTGGGCGAGGAACATACCGCGCCCAGCGTCGGCAGCGGCGCGATCCATGTGCTGGGCACCCCGGTGATGATCAACCTGATGGAGGCGGCCGCCCTGGAGGCGGTCGAGCATTTGCTGCCCGACGGCCATCAGAGCCTCGGTATCCATCTCGAGGTCAGCCATGTGGCGGCGACCCCGGTCGGCATGAAAGTATCGGCCACGGCGACGGTGACGGCGGTCAAGGGCAACCGGGTCAAGTTCCGCGTCGAAGCTCATGACGGGATCGACCTGATCGGCGACGGCACCCATGAGCGCGTGGTGGTGAACGTGGAGCGCTTCGATAAGAAGGTGCGGCGCAAGGCGGACGGAGCGTAACAGCCGCCGGCGATCCGGCTTACGCGGATTCGCCCAGCCTTTCCTTCAGGATCCCGCTTTCCTCGATGATTTCGTGCACCAGGTGCTCGCGGCGGTAGGCCATGACGTGGACGCCGTGGACGCCGGGGATTTCGCGGATTTGCTGGATCAGGTCGATGCAGAGCTTCTTGCCCTCCTCGCCCGGCTTTTCGGCCCGCTCCAGGCGCTCGACGATCTCGTCGGGAACATGGATGCCGGGCACGTTGTTGCGCATCCAGCGGGCCGATTTGGCCGAGGCCAGCGGCCCGACGCCGGCCAGGATGAAGACCTTCTCGTCCAGGCCCATGTCGCGCAAGCGCTCCATGAAGCGCCGGAAAATCTCGATATCGAAGATATAGTTGGTCTGGATGAAATCGGCGCCGGCCTGCACCTTCTTGGCCAGCCGATCGGCGCGCCATTCCAGCGGCGGGACGCAGGGATTCTCCGCGGCGCCGAGGAACACCCTGGGCGGCGTGGTCAGTTTGCGGCCCGACAGGAAGACGCCCTCGTCGCGCATGGTGCGCAACGTTCGCAGGAGTGACAGGGCATCGAAATCGAACACCGGCCTGGCGCCGGGCTGGTCGCCGACGCCGACCCCGTCACCGGTCAGGCACAGAATACTGCCGACCCCGGTTGCCGCCGCGCCCAGCACGTCGCCCTGGATGGCGATGCGGTTGCGGTCGCGGCAGGAAATCTGCAGCACCGAACCGATGCCGTGGCGCGCCAGAATGGAACAGATACCCATCGACGACATATGGCAGTTGGCGCCCGACGCGTCGGTGGCATTGATCGCGTCGGCGACATCCCACAAGGGCTCAGCCGCCCTGAAGACATCGCGCGGATCGGCGGAATCGGGCGGGTTCAACTCGGCCGTGACGGCGAATTCGCCGCGCCGCAACACGCGCTCGAGGATCGAGGGAGACTTGTGCCCGTCCGGCGGTATCAGCGGTTCGTCGATCGTCGGATCGAAAGGCTCGCGCTCGTGGAAAGACGGCATCGCTCGCTACTCCTTGCCGTCTTTCGATTTATCGCCGGCCGGTTTTTCGTCACTGATTTCGGTTTCAAAGACCGACGTGCGCTGGCGCGACCACTGGACCGACAAGGCGGAATCCGGCTCGAAGGCGACCGGTGCGGCGGCCGGCTCGTTCTCGCGCGCCTTACGGAAGGCGCGGGCCAGCATATGCTTGGACGGATCGGCCGATTGCCGGCCCTCGCGCAGTTCGGCGGCCTTCTCGCGCGCCACGCGCAGCCAGCTCGACGAGCCCTCCAGCTCACGGTTCACCGGCGGCTGCACGACACGGATGCGCTCCAGCCCCTCTGGCATTCGGGTTGCGCCGTCCCAGGCTTCCACCCAGACACAGCGCATCGAGGGGCGCACCTCGCAATTGCCATCCTGGCGGACGCCGCCGCAGGGGCCGTTGCGCAAGTTCTTCGGGCAGTTCATCGGGCAGGACATGCCGGTCGAAGACAGGACGCACTGGCCGCACATCTTGCAGTCGAACAGGAAACCCTTGGTGTTGCGCTCCAGAAAGGCGACGGGGGTTTCCAGGCGATCGTAACCGACCCAGCGAAACAGCGGGTCGAGGGCGACGATTATACCCTCGAACTGGCGGTACAGCCGGAGGAAAAAGCGCGACCGGCGAACGGCGAAAATGCGAACGGCATACATGACTTACACCAATATTCGTTGACAATGCCGGACGCTATCACGGGGCGACCGCGCGCGGCATCGGAACTGCGACGCTCATATGGTGTAATCGCGACTTGGCCGTATTTGCGTTAGCGCCCGGTTAGCGCCCGGTTAGCGTCCGACCCACCGCGTCCTTCCAACCGGCATATTTGCGCTCGCGCTCGGCGGCGGCCATGGCCGGCGAGAACCGGCGTTCCAGCGCCCAGCTTTCGGCAAACTTGTCCGCGTCGGGATAGAACCCGGCCTGCATGCCGGCGAGCCAGGCCGCACCCAGCGCCGTGGTTTCCATCACCTGCGGCCGGTCCACCGCGGCATCCAGCAGGTCGGCCAGGCGCTGCATCGTCCAGTCGGACGCCACCATGCCGCCGTCGACGCGCAACACGGTTTCCCGCGCACCGCCCCAGTCGCCCTGCATCGCTTGCAGCAGGTCGCGGGTCTGATAACACACAGCCTCCAGCGCCGCCCGGGCGAGTTCCTTCGGTCCTGTGGCGCGGGTCAGGCCGTATATGGCGCCGCGACAATCTGCGTCCCAGTAGGGCGCGCCCAAGCCGACGAAGGCGGGAACCAGATAGACGTCCTGGTTGGCGTCCGCCGCGTCGGCCAGGGCGCCGGATTCGGCGGCATCAGCGATAACCCCCAGCCCGTCGCGCAGCCACTGGACCGCGGCGCCGGCGATGAAGATCGATCCTTCGAGCGCGTATGAGGGCTTGCCGTCGAGCTGATAGGCGATGGTGGTGAGCAACCGGTTGGTTGAGTGTACGGCGGTCTCGCCGGTATTCAGTAGCGCAAAACAACCGGTGCCGTATGTCGATTTCATCATACCAGGCCGGAAGCAGGCCTGGCCGATCGTCGCGGCGTGTTGATCGCCTGCGATGCCGGCGATACGAATCGGCGCACCGAAAATATTCGCCTGCGTCTCGCCGAAATCGGCGGCGCTGTCCTTCACCTCGGGCAGAATATCGGCCGGCACGCGGAACAGGTCAAGCAGCTCCTCGCTCCAGCGTCCTTCATGGATATCGTAGAGCAGTGTACGGCTGGCGTTGGTGGCGTCGGTGGCGTGCACGGCGCCACCGGTCAACCGCCACAGCAGGAAGCTGTCGACGGTTCCGAAGGCCAGCCGCCCGGCCGTCGCGGCCTCGCGCGCGCCTTCGACATTATCGAGAATCCAGGCGATCTTTGTGCCCGAAAAGTAGGGATCCAGCAGCAAACCGGTTTTGGCCGAAACACTCGCTTCCTGGCCCGACTGTTTCAGGCCGGCACAGATTTCGGCGGTGCGCCGGTCCTGCCAGACTATCGCGCGGTGGATCGCCTTGCCGGTTTCGCGGTCCCAAACGACGGTGGTTTCGCGCTGGTTGGTGATGCCGATGGCGGCGATGTCCGCGGCCGCAGCACCGGCCTTCGCCATGGCGCCGCGGCAGGTCGCCAGGGTGGTATCCCAGATTTCTTCGGGTTCGTGCTCGACCCAGCCCGAATTTGGGAAATGCTGTTCGAACTCTTGCTGGTCCACCGCGGCGATGCGATAATCCCGGTCGAACAGGATGGCGCGCGACGATGTCGTCCCCTGATCAATCGCAAGAACAAACCCGGACATCGCAATCTCCTTCTGAAACGCCGGGCCCTCAGGCGACCGATCTGGTCAGCGACGCCCGGTTATCGCCCAGCCACTGCTCGAGATGGCCAACCTCTTCGGCAGCCAGCCTAAGCCCCAGCTTGGTGCGGCGCCACAGGATATCTTCCGCTGTCTTGGCCCATTCGCTGCGCACCAGATATTCCACCTCGCGCTGATAGAGATCGGCGCCGAAATGGATGCCCGGATCCGACACCGCCAGTATTTCGCGGGCACAGCTGCCATAGGTTCGCGCGAGCCGCCGGATCAAAGTGCGTTCCGTTTGCGGGTTTTCGACCTCCAGCCCGGCGACCAGTTCCTCGAAATCCTGGACGCTGAAGTCACCGCCCGGCAGGGCGGCGCCGCGGGTCCAGGGCGCGCCGGCGTTCCCAAGATGGCTTTCCAATTTTTCCAGCGCGTCCTCCGCCAGACGCCGGTAGGTCGTGATCTTGCCGCCGAAAATATTCAAGAGCGGCGGTTCCCCGGCCCCTTCTTCCAGTTCCAGCACATAATCCCGGGTTGCCTCCTGCGCCGCGCTGGCCCCATCGTCATAAAGCGAGCGCACCCCGGAATATGTCCAGACAACTTGTTCCGGCTCGATAGGCGCGGAGAAATACTCGCTAACGGCGCGGCACAGATAGGCGATTTCGTCCGGACTGGCGGCGGCGTCCGTCGGGTCACCCTGGTAATCAACGTCGGTGGTGCCAATCAGGGTAAAGTCGCGTTCGTATGGAATTGCAAAGATTATACGCCGGTCGGGATTCTGGAAGATGTAGGCGCGATCATGATCGAACATGCGCGGAACTACGATATGGCTGCCCTTGACGAGGCGGGTCTTCGATCTCGCGTCGGCTACAATTCGTCGAGAAATCACACCGGATATCCAGGGGCCCGCAGCGTTGATCAAGATTCGCGCGGCAATGGTGTCGCGCCGCCCCGTCTCACGATCCTCGACCTCGACCAGCCAGTGATCGTCCTGTCGATTGGCCTGCAATACCTCGGTCCGCACCCTTATATCCGCGCCGAGCCGCGACGCATCCATGGCGTTGAGCACAACAAGCCGCGCGTCTTCGACCCAACAATCG
>CAXMQC010000380.1:0-4796 GCA_964195285.1 Akkermansiaceae bacterium | reverse complement strand
TCCGGGTAACAGCTTGACGGCCGGGTCGGGAACAACGAGCCCCGACCCCATTTACAAGCGGACAGCTGAAACCCGCCGCCATTTCAGGCGATGACACATTACCGCGAGCGAGGAATGTCTCATAGCACCTCGGCAATACCGATCGGCGTGGCCCTGCCCGGCCGCGCTTGTTCAATAGCTGTCCGGCGTTCCGCTGGCGTTTTGAACTGAATAATTTCAGGCATATTACAGCATTACAGCCTCAAGGAAGCACAGATGGCCACCAATACCGAACGAGACATATCCAACGAGGCGGGCCGCCTCAGCCTCTTGAGGCTGGCACAGGTATTTGCGACTCTCGCCGCGGGCTTTTTGGTGATTGCCGGCTCCTTGGTCGGCAACCAGCTGAGCTCCATCATTGGGCTCGCCGAAGAGACCCGCGAAGTCACAATTCCAGATACCGTCAAGCAGAACGTACTGGCGCTGGACGCCGAACGTCTAGGCCGTCTCGCCGATATTGCTTTTTTTACGAACGATGATTCCCAGCGCGCCGCGGCGTTGGAGAAAATTGATGTTCTGGTTGCCAATCTGGTCAGCGCCGGTGATGAAGACTTGCGCGCGAAGGCGATCACCGCGGGTGAAATAATCAAGGAGACGGGATCGGCGGCAAGCGTCGCCGATACCCTGACCAACGAAATCGCCATCAGCATGAAACAAACTGACAGCCTGATCGGTGAAATCGACGGCAGCCTCACCGCACTCGTCGAGAACTCGTCGGCGCGTATGAAGGCGATCTTGAGTGAATCCTCGCTCCTTACCCTGACCGACATGAACAATATCCGCTCCGATTTTCGCAACACCGTGCAGATCAACGATGCCAGCCAACAATTGTTGTCGAGCCTCCGCGCCGGCAGAGACCTGCTGGCCCTTTCGCTGACGCTGAACAACCAGCAGAAGATCGAGGACTTGCGGGCCAGGTTCGATGCCAACCTTGGACACATTGGCGAACTGCTGGGATCCCTGCCGAACGCAGGCGGCTTTGAAAACCTGCCAGGCCTGATCGACGAATTCGGGAAATCCGCTACGATCTTGGAAAACAGTGCCGAGGTTATCGGGGAACTGAGACAAGCGCGAAACAGCAACCGGCAGGCGCAGGAACTGCTTGAGAAAATTCGCAATAACCTCTCGGCCGACGCTGCCAGTATAGCGATCGGCAGTGTTTCCGATATTGCGGCAAAAGCCGATTCGATCCGCGGTCGCGGTATTTTGCTCATCGTCGGCCTGTTCGTCTTGCTGGCCTTCGTTGGCTATGTCGGCCATCGGCAGGTACTCACGCCCATGGCCCAGGCCACGAACGCGCTGAATGCGCTATCCAAGGGCAATATGGACGTCCATTTGAAAGAGTCGGGCCTTTTGGAATTCGCGAAGATCAGAAATTCGCTGGAAACCTTCCGGGCGGCGATGCTCGACCGCGACCGGATAGCGGCGGAAAAAGAAGAACAGGAGCGCCACAACGAAACCGAAAAACGCCAAGCCGTCGAAGAAATGGCCCTCAGCCTGGAACAGAGTGTAAAGTCCATCATCAATGGCGTGTCCAGTGCGGCTGGCGACATGGAGGAAACCGCACAAAGCATGTCGACGACCGCCGACCAGACGCGCAGCCAGGCAAGCGCCGCGGCCGAGGCCTCTGGCGAGGCAAGCGCCAATGTCGAGGATGTGGCGGCATCGGCCGAGGAACTTTCAGCCTCGATTCGCGAAATCCTCGAACAGGTCGGCCACTCCAGCAACATCGCGCGCCGCGCCGCCGACGAGGCGACGCGTACCAATGAGACCGTCGAGGGTCTGGTGGATATGGCCGGCAAGATCGGTGACGTGGTCGCGATGATTACCGGCATCGCCTCGAAGACCAACCTCTTGGCGCTGAATGCCACGATCGAGGCGGCCCGCGCCGGCGAAGCCGGAAAAGGATTTGCCGTGGTGGCGACCGAAGTCAAGAATTTGGCCAACCAGACGGCCAAGGCGACCGACGATATCGTCTCGCAGATCGACGCCATCCAGGCGGCAACCACGGATGCGGCGGGCGCTATCAAGGGGATCGGCGACGTGATCACCGAGATCAACGAAATTTCCACCACCATCGCCGGCGCGATGGAGGAACAGGACGCCGCGACCCAGGAAATTACCCGCAATGCACAACATGTCAGTGGCAGAGCGAAAGAGGTTAGCGGCAACGTCAATTCCGTCAGCGAAGCCGCGCTGGACACCGGCAAGGCCGCTACCCAGGTGTTGAGCTCCGCCTCTGCCCTGGCCCACCAGTCAGACGAATTGACCCAGGCAGTGGACAAGTTCCTGGAGCGCATTCGCGCCGCGTAGAACTGGCACCCCTGTTTCCACCGAGAAGTAAGACAACCGGACCCGATCGACCGGTTCGGGCCTCATATCCGAATTTTCATCCTTGCCGCCGTCCCCTGCTATGCTATGACCCGTTTAATCGATATACGAGGGTCAGTTCATGTCAGCGGGTTCGGATAAACAGCTGAAGCCATCGGCGACCCATTGGGGCGCTTTTTTGGCGGAACTGGAAGATGGCCGGGTGACCGGCGTGCGGCCTTTCGCGCGCGACCCCGACCCCGCGCCGATGATCCACGCCATTCCCGACGCGCTTTATCACAAGACGCGGATCGACCAACCCTATGTTCGCGAAGGATATCTGGAAAAGGGCAAGGACAGCGACCGCGCCGGGCGGGGCGCCGAACCGTTCGTGCCGGTGGATTGGGACAGCGCCCTTGACATGGTCGCGGACGAACTGGCGCGGGTCCGCGAAACCTATGGGAACACGTCGATATTCGCCGGATCCTATGGCTGGGCCAGCGCCGGACGGGTGCATCATGCGCGCGGCCTGTTGCACCGGTTCCTGAACGGTTTCGGCGGCTTTACCGGCCAGGTCACGAACTATTCGTACGCCGCGGGCATGATCATCATGCCCCACGTCGTGGGTACTCACCGCGTCGTCAGCGGCCCACTGACCGACTGGCGCAGCATTACCGAAAATACCAAACTGATGGTGATGTTCGGCGGCGTGCCGATCAAGAATACCCAGATCGAATCCGGCGGTTCGGGCGAACATACGGCCCAGAACTGGCTGCGTCGCGCCCGCGAGGCCGGCGTCGAGTTTGTCTCGATCAGCCCGCTGCGCAGCGATGGGCCGGACTATATCGAGGCCGAATGGCTGGCCCCGGCACCGGGCAGCGACACCGCCGTCATGATGGGACTGGCGCACACACTCGTATCGGAAGGGCTGCACGACACCATATTCCTTGACCGCTACACGACCGGCTTCGAGCCGTTCCGGGCCTATTTGATGGGCGAGGATGGCGGCCAGCCGCGCGATGCCGACTGGGCCGCCGCGCTGTCGGGCATCCCCGCCGATTCCATCCGCAACCTCGCCCGACGCATGGCCTCGACCCGCACGATGCTGTCGGCCAGTTGGTCGCTGCAGCGCGCGGAGTTCGGCGAACAACCGTACTGGATGTTGGTCGTGCTGGCCTCGCTGCTGGGCCAGATTGGCCTGCCCGGCGGCGGTTTCGGCTTTGGCTACGGCGCCGAGGGCGGCATGGGAAGCCCGCGCCGGCCGGTGCCAATTCCGGTGATGCAGACGGGCCGCAATCCCACCGGCCTGACGATCCCGGTGGCGCGCATCGCCGATATGTTGCTGGAACCCGGCAAGACGATCGATTTCAACGGCGAACGCATCACCTATCCCGACGTCAAACTGGTCTACTGGGCCGGCGGCAATCCGTTCCATCACCACCAGGACCTCAACCGGCTGGTCGAAGCCTGGCGTCGGCCCGATACCGTTATCGTTCATGAGCCCTGGTGGACGTCGACCGCGCGCCACGCCGATATCGTGCTGCCCGCGACGACGCCGCTGGAGCGCAACGACGTAACCGCCAGCTCGCGCGACCGGTTTATCCTGGCGATGCATAAGGCGATCGAACCCCTGGGCGATGCGCGCAACGATTTCGATATATTCAGCAGCCTGGCGGGGCGGCTGGGCTTTCGCGAAAGCTTTACCGAGGGCCGCAGCGAGATGGAATGGCTGCGCCATATCTACGACGTCTGCCGCCAGCAGGCGGCGCAATTCGAAGCCGAACTGCCGGACTTCGAGGAATTCTGGGAACAGGGCCATGTGGAGTTCCCCGGGCCCGACAAGCCCTATGTCGTGTTCGAGGAATTCCGCTCCGATCCCGCGTCGTACCCACTGCGGACGCCGTCCGGCCGGATCGAGATATTTTCGGAGAAGATCGCTTCCTTCGGCTATGACGATTGCCCGGGCCACCCGGTCTGGCTGGAACCGCGCGAATGGCTCGGCGCGAAAATGGCGGCTGATTTCCCACTGCATCTGATTTCCAACCAGCCTTCGACCCGACTGCATGCTCAGATGGATATCAGCGGCCTGAGCCGCGCCACCAAACTGCGGGGGCGCGAACCGGTCTGGATTCATCCCGACGATGCCGCCGCGCGCGATATAGCCGACGGCGACATCGTACGATTGTTCAACGAGCGTGGTGCGTGTCTGGCCGGCGTCATCGTCAGTCAGGACGTAAGAGCCGGCGTCGTGCGCATGCAGACCGGCGCCTGGTACGATCCACTGGAACCCGGTAAAACCGGGTCCCTGGACCGCCATGGCAATCCGAATATCCTGACCCAGGACAGGGGCACCTCGAAGCTGGGCCAAGGTCCGACCGCCGAGAGCGTACTGGTCGAAGTCGAACGCTGGAACGGCGAACTGCCGGAAATTACCGTGGGCGATAAAC
>CAXMQC010000379.1:0-3918 GCA_964195285.1 Akkermansiaceae bacterium | reverse complement strand
TCATAGATCCGAAGAAAAGGTAGCTAATTAAATAGTTTACGCCAAGTTCCTCTATTTGTTCCTTAAGTTTTGCACCGACGGTCTCCGGGCTGCCGGCGATGGCCATGCCCATATCCTCCCAGCTTTCGAAATCGGCACCGCGATGGACGCCGGTCCGCTTGGTGAATGCATCGCCGCCGGCGCGTTTGCGCAGCCAGTTGAGGCTGGCCGCGTGATATTCCAGTGCCGGTTTCGCGATGCGGCGGGCTTCTTCGTCGGTGTCGGCAACATAGATGTGGCGCAGCAGCCCGACGGCGTTTCCGCCGGAAAATTCAGGTTTCGGATGCGCCGGTGCTCCGCGTTTGGCGAGAGCCGCGCGGTAGGCGGTGATATTCTCAAGCGCGAGACCGGTCGCGCCATTTGCCGCGAAATGGAGCCCGTGCTCGCCCGCCCAATCGGCGCCGATGGTGTTTGACGAGCCGTACCAGACCGGCGGGTAGGGCTGTTGCAGCGGGCGCAGCGGCATGGGCACATCCGAATAGGAAAAATACTTGCCCTCATAAGAAAACTCGTCGTGGGTCAGCGCTTCCTTGAGGCAGTCATATGCGTCAAAGAATATTTCGCGCGATTCCTCATGATCGACGTTATGGAAGTTGAGCTCGAACGGCGACACACCGCGTCCGACGCCAAGCTCGAGCCGCCCCTTGCTGAGGTGATCGAGCATACAGATCTCCTCGGCGAGGCGGAGCGGCGAATAGAGCGTCAGGAGATAGACCAGCGGGCCCAGCCGCATCTTTTTGGTGGCCTGCGCCACCGCCGACAGCCAGACGCCCGGTTCCGGCACCATGTTGAGACGCGACGAATGATGTTCGGCGGTATGAAGGCAGTAAAAGCCCGCCTCGTCGGCGGCTGCGGCGAACTCAAGACGTTCATCGAACTGGGTGGCAAGAGAGCGGTCCTCGGACCGCTCCAAATGATCGAATAAGCCGAATTTCATGGGCCCCCGCGCTGATGTGATATTTCGTTACGATATCACGATTGTCGCTATTAGGGGCGCCCGCGCAAGGGCCAGTTCTTGGATTACGCCGCCAGCGCCTCCAGCGGGTCGGTGTGATCGCGTGCCTGGGCATCGGCAACCGCCGCATGGGTCAGCTTGCCGTGGCAGACGTTCAGACCGTTGAGCAAATGCGCATCCGACAGGAGCGCATCTTTCACGCCCTTGTCCGCCAGAGTCACGATAAAGGGCAGCGTCGCGTTATTGAGCGCAAACGTCGATGTCCGGGCCACCGCGCCGGGCATGTTTGTCACGCAGTAATGCACCACGCCTTCGTCGATATAGTAGGGATCCGAATGGCTGGTTGGGCGGCTGGTCTCGAAACATCCGCCCTGGTCGATGGCGACATCGACGATTACCGAGCCGCGCTTCATTGCCTTGATCATGTCACGCGTGACCAGCTTTGGCGCTTCCGCGCCGGGCAACAGAACCGCACCGATCACCAAATCCGCGTTAAGGACGGCTTCTTCGATGCTGTGGGTCGTGGAATAGAGCGTGGTGATCAGGCTTTGAAACTGGAAATCGATGGCCGCCATGCGGTGCTGTGATGTGTCCAGAACGGTGACGCCTGCGCCCATGCCGGTCGCGATAAAGGCCGCATTGGTGCCAACCACACCGCCGCCGATGATGACGACATTTCCGTGCGGGACACCCGGCACGCCGCCCAGCAGCACGCCACGCCCGCCGCGTTCTTTTTCCAGCCCATTGGCGCCGGCCTGAACCGACATCCGGCCGGCAACCTCGCTCATCGGCGCCAGCAGGGGCAAGCCGCCGCGCATATCGGTTACGGTTTCGTAGGCAATCCCGACGGCGCCGCTATCCAGCAATCCTTTGGTCTGATCCGGATCCGGCGCCAGATGCAGGTAGGTGAACAGGATCTGGTCCTGGCGCAGCATGGCGCGCTCGATGGCCTGGGGCTCCTTGACCTTGACGATCATGTCGGCGGCGGCGAAAACGTCGGCCGCCGTGGCGGCGATCGTCGCGCCCGCGGCGATGTAATCCTCATCCGCGCACATGATGCCGGCGCCGGCGTTGGTCTCGACAATCACCCGGTGGCCGTGGACAATCGCCTCGGCGACGCTGCCGGGGGTCATGCCGACCCGGTATTCGTGGTTCTTGATTTCCTTGGGTACACCGATAAGCATGGCTCGTCCTCCGTAAACCGGTGTTGAATGATAGGAAAACCATAACCGATCCGCGGGAGAATGTGCTTGCGAAGTTAGGCTCTAAATCAGGAATTTTCCGAATAATATTGCGTATATTAGCATTTGTCGCGTAATATATTCGAATGATCGACCTGGACGCGACCGATCGCAAGATCCTGAATCTGCTGCAGCATGACGGGCGCATGACCAATGCGCAGCTTGCCGAGCGGGTGAATCTGTCGCCGTCCGCCTGCCTCCGCCGGGTCGGCCGGCTGGAGGCGGAGAAAGTCATCGCCGGCTATGCCATGCTGGTAAATCAGGAGGCCATCGGCCTGGGCACCAGTGTCATCGTCGAGGTCTCCCTGAACAGTCAGGCCGAGGAAATCCTGAACAGTTTCGAGACCGCGGTACGAAAGGTGCCGGCCGTCATGGAATGCTATCTGATGGCCGGCGATGCGGATTACGTGGTGCGGGTCACCGTCGCCAGCGTCCAGGATTACGAGCGCATCCACAAGGAATATCTCTCGCGCCTGCCCCATGTCGCCCGCATCCGCTCGATCTTCGCCATGCGGACGGTCTACAAGAGCACGGCGGTGGCGCTGTGAGGGTTTGCCGATCGACCGCTATCGAGGAGGACGGGGTATGACCATTGAACGCTTCATGGTGGACGGGCAGATGGCGCCGGTCAGCCACTATTGCCATTCGGTGCGGGCCGGCAATCTTGTCTGGGTCTCGGGCGTGGTCGGCATGCGCGCCGACGGCACCATCCCCGACGATACGGTCGCGCAGTTCGATATCGCCATGGATGCGCTGGACGCCTGCCTTGGCGCGGCCGGCGGCAAGCCGGAACATGTGGTGAAAGTGCAGGTCTTCCTGACCGACATTTCCGAACGCGCCGCCATCAACCCGCGGCGCATCGCCTATTTCGGCGAGCATCGCCCGGCCTCGACCCTGGTCGAGGTCTCGGCCCTGGTCGATCCGCGCATGAAGGTCGAAATCGAGTGCCAGGCCGTGCTGCCGGACGAGGGGTAAGACAGGCGACGGTTGCGTTCAAGAGCATTTTCCACCTACGTGGGGTCTGCGCCGGCCCTACCCCTCGGCCAAAAACGCGTCGATCTCTTCCATGCAGCGCTCCCATGCCGGCTGGCCCGGCAGCAATACGTGGCTCTCGCCCTCCAGCGAGACGAAGCGGGCGCCGGGAATAGAGGAGGCGATCAGGCGGCCCTGCTCGAAGGGCGCGACGGAATCGTGGCGCACATGCATGACCAGGGTGGGCGCCGTCACCTGCGAGACCAGCGCGGTCGCGTCGATATTGTCGTTGACCTCGCGAATGCGCATGGCGTTCTCGGCCGACGCAGAACGGCGCTGCAGTTCGGTCAACCCGCGCATCTGCTCGGCTGAGCCCTCGGGCAGGAATAACGAGCTGAAGGCCGGCAGAAGGGCCGAACGATCATTGCCCCAGCCCTGCCGGATCAGGGTGCGCAACGCGACTGCGCCCTCGACATCGCCGCGGGCCTCGCGTCCCTGGATATATCCGCCGAGCAGGATCAGGCGCGACACGCGTTCCGGATGGCGCACCGCATAGGCTATCGATACGGCGCTTCCCTGCGACATGCCGAACAGCGCGAACCGGTCCAGCCCCGCCGCGTCGACCACTGTCTCCAGATCCCGTACGAAGGCGTCGAATGAAATGTCGTCGACCTCCCAGTCGGAGAGGCCGGTGCCGCGCTCGTCGTAGCG
>CAXMQC010000378.1:0-1719 GCA_964195285.1 Akkermansiaceae bacterium | reverse complement strand
CTGCGCGACCTGTTGGACCCGCGGCTACGGGTCTGGCGCATGGGCTGAACGGGGTGGGGGAGAGGGCCGGCGCCGGTTAATCGTGAAATTCTCTAACCGTCGCCCTTGGCCAGATGACGGAAGGCGGCGACCAGCTGTTCGTAGATGTTGCGTTTGAAGTCGACCACCAGGTCCGGCAGGCGGTCGATATCTTCCCATTTCCAGGCGGCGAATTCCGGGTGGTGGCGGTCGAGTTGGATATCTTCGTCGCGGCCGGTGAAGCGCAGCGCAAACCAGCGCTGTTTTTGCCCGCGGTAACGCCCGCCCCATATTTTCGCCGATATCTCCGGCGGCAGGTCGTATTTCAGCCACTCGGGATATTCCGCGACGATTTCCGCCTTGTCGGTGCCGATTTCCTCGCGCAATTCGCGCAAGCCGGCCTCGCGCGGGGTTTCACCCCTGTCGATACCGCCCTGCGGCATTTGCCAGTGATCGCCTGGCGTGTCGATGCGGTTGCCGACCCAGACGCGCCCGTCCGAGCCGAACAACATCAATCCGACGCAAGACCGCCATGGTCGCGGGTCTTGCTTGCCTTGCACCTCAAATATCAGTTCGCCTGCCGGCGCGACAACGCGATGCCCCGGATCAGATCGACCGCGCGGACCAGCTGGTAATCGACCGGCTTCTCATCCTCGGCTGCCGCATCACCATCGGTCTTGGGCTTGCCGTTGCCGCCGTTGCCGTCGGTATCCAGTGCGCCGCGCAGATCCGCCTCACTGCGTCCGGTGCCGCCAACAACTTCAAGCTTGGCCTGGGGTACTTCGATATCCGGCTCGATTCCGGTGGCCTGGATCGACCGGCCCGAGGGCGTGTAATAGCGCTGGGTCGTCAGTTTCATGGCGCCGTCCCGGCCGAGCGGGATGATCGTCTGCACCGATCCCTTGCCGAAGCTGCGGGTGCCCAGCAGGATCGCCCTGCTGTGGTCCTGCAGTGCGCCGGCAACGATTTCCGATGCCGAGGCCGAACCGCCATTTATCAGCACCACGACCGGCAGACCGCCGGTGATATCGCCCGGTTCGGCATTAAACCGCTGTGCGGTTTCCGCGCGCCGGCCGCGCGTCGAGACGATCTCGCCGCGCTCCAGGAAGGCGTCGCTGACCGAGACCGCCTGGTCCAGCAGGCCGCCCGGATTGTTACGCAAGTCGACAACGAAGCCGATCAGCTTATTGCCGATTTCCTTTTTGAGGTCCCGCACCGCCTTGTTCAGGCCGGCCTCGGTCTGTTCGCTGAAGCTGGTGATGCGAACATAGCCGACATCGTCCTTGACCTCGTGGCGAACCGACTGGATGCGAATCTTGTCGCGGGTAATGGAAACATCGAAGGGCTCTTCGCCCTTGCGCAGGACGGTAAGCACGAGGGTCGTGCCGACCGCGCCGCGCATCTTTTCCACAGCCTCATTCAGGGTCAGGCCCAGGATCGGTTCGCCATCCAGATGGGTGACCAGGTCGCCCGACTGAATACCGGCGCGGAAGGCCGGGGTGTCGTCGATCGGCGAGACCACCTTGACGTAGCCGCCCTCCATGGTGACCTCGATGCCAAGCCCGCCGAATTCGCCGCGCACCCCGGTGCGCATGTCGCCATAGGCTTTCGGGTTCAGATAGGTCGAATGGGGGTCGAGGCTGGACAGCATGCCCTGAATCGCCGCCTCGATCAGCTGTTGGTCGGTGACCTCCTCGACAT
>CAXMQC010000377.1:0-2754 GCA_964195285.1 Akkermansiaceae bacterium | reverse complement strand
TCGCCACTCATCGCCATGCGCCCGAGATCGAGCAGGAACTGGCCGTGGCGGCCGGCAAGCCCGTGACCATCACCTTTACGCCTCACCTGATGCCGATGAACCGGGGCATTCTGGCGACGATCTATGTGTCGCTCAGCCACGGCGCGGATGCCGAAGACCTGCGCGTCGCGCTGGCCGCGCGTTACGACCCGGAGCCCTTCGTACATGTCCTGCCCGCGGGCCGGTCGCCGTCGACCCGCGATGTCCGCGGATCCAACCATTGCCTGATCGGCGTCTTCGCCGACCGGGCGCCGGGCCGCGCCATTCTGCTGTCGGTCACCGACAATCTGGTAAAAGGGGCGTCCGGCCAGGCGATTCAGAACATGAACGTGATGTGCGGCCTGCCCGAGACCATGGGACTGGAACAGGAGGCCCTGTTTCCGTGACCGTGACCATCCTGCCCTACCGGGGCATCACACCCCGGATCGACCCGACGGCCTACATCGCGCCCGGTGTAAATATGGCCGGCGATATTGTGATTGGGCCGGGCAGCAGCATCTGGCTGGGCTGCCAGCTGCGCGGCGACGTCAACATCATCCGCATCGGCGAGAAGGTCAACCTACAGGACGGCAGCGTCGTTCATGTATCCAGCAGGGGGCAGGGGACCCTGATCGGCGACCGTTGCACCATCGGCCATATGGCGCTGTTGCATGACTGCATCCTTGAGGATGACAGCTTCGTCGGCATGAATGCCTGTGTAATGGACGGCGCGGTAGTCGAAAGCTACGCCATGGTGGCGGCCGGAGCGCTGGTCACGCCGGGCAAACGCATCCCCACGGGCGAATTGTGGGCTGGCCGACCGGCCAAGTTCATGCGCAAGATGACCGATGCGGAACATGCCGAGATCGACCGGCTTGCCAATCTCTATTTCGATCTGTCCCGCGACTATCTGGCCGACGGGCCAGGCGCGCAGAATTAGTCGACCCTGACCATTACGTAAGAACCCGGCGCGTCCTCGATTGCCTTCAGCTTGCCGTCGCCAGGCTTGCGGGCCGGCACTTTCGCCCTGCTGCGCCTGGCGATCCACTTGTTCCACTCCGGCCACCAGGAACCCTTGTGCTCGGTGGCGCCGGCCAGCCAGTCGTCCGGCGATTTCGGGCATTTGGCGTTGGTCCAGTGCGAATATTTTTCGGCCGCGGGTGGATTAACGACACCGGCAATGTGGCCGGATGCCGCCAGGGTGAAGGTAACCGGCCCCTTGTAGAGCCGGGTCGCATGGTAGGTCGTCAGCCAAGGCGCGATATGGTCCTCGCGGGTCGCCAGGATGAAGGTCGGCGTCTTGATCGTGGTCAGGTCGATCGGCACGCCGTCGAGCGTGATCCCGCCCGGCTGCGACAGTCTGTTTTCCACATACATATTACGCAGGTAGAAGCTGTGCATCGCCGCTGGCATGCGGGTTGAATCCGAATTCCAGTAGAGCAGGTCGAACGGGAAGGGGTCCTTGCCCAACAGGTAGTTGTTCACCACGAAAGACCAGATCAGGTCGTTGGCGCGCAGCATGTTGAAGGTGGTCGCCATTTCCGATCCTTCCAGATAGCCGCGCTCGTTCATCCGTTCTTCCAGCGCGGCCAATTGCGCCTCGTCGATAAACACGCCCAGCTCGCCCGGTTCGGTGAAGTCGACCAGGGTAGTGAGATAGGTTGCAGTGGCCACCCGGCCGTCGCCCTTTTCGGTCATATAGGCCAGCGTCGAGGCCAGCAGGGTTCCGCCGAGGCAATAGCCGATGACATTGACCTTGTCTTCGGCCGTGGCCTGGCCGACGGCGTCCAGGGCCGCCAGCACGCCCTCGAACATGTAATTCTCGAAGGTCTTGGTGGCGAGTTTTTCGTCCGGGTTGACCCACGAGACACAGAATACGGTATGTCCCTGTTCGGTCGCCCAGCGGATGAACGAGTTTTTCTCGCGCAAATCCAGGATGTAATATTTGTTAATCCAGGGCGGCACGATCAGCAACGGCCGCTTGAATACCTTTTCGGTCGTCGGTTCGAATTGCAGCAGCTGGATCAGATCGTTCTGGAACACGACCTTGCCCGGCGTGGTGGCCAGGTTTTCGCCGACCGTGAAGGCGTCCTGGTCGGTCATACTGATCTTCAGCTGACCCTCGCCGCGTTCCATGTCGTCCAGCAGGTTCTGGAGCCCGCGAACCAGGTTCTCGCCTTTGGTGTCCAGGGTCTCGCGAAGCACCTCGGGGTTGGTCATCACGAAATTCGATGGCGCCATCGCGTCGACGAACTGGCGGGTATAGAAGTCGACCTTTTTCGACGTCTGGTCGTCCAGCCCCTCGACTTCGCTACCCGTGTTCTGCATCCAGCGCGCCGTCAGCAGGTAGGATTGTTTGATGAAGTCGAAGACGTTGTTTTCTTCCCAGGCCGCGTCCTTGAAGCGCCGATCGTCATGGGCCGGCGCGATCGATGCCTCGACTTCCTCGCCCATCAGCCGGCGGGTCGTGTTCTGCCACAGTGTCATATAGTCCTGCCACAGTTCGAACTGGGCTTGCACGATCTTGTGGGGATCCTTCATCAGTTGCTGTGTCATCGCGAAGAAGGCCTCGCCGACATTCATCGGATCGCCATGGCCAAGCCCACCGCCACCGCCACCGCCCTCCGCCTGGCGGGTCAGGAAATCCTGTACCAGCGTCTGGCTGCGTTCGGCGATGTCGGCCATGGCGGCTGTGAAATCGCCGTTGCCGTCGGAATTCTTGCTGTTTTCGGTCTT
>CAXMQC010000376.1:0-4110 GCA_964195285.1 Akkermansiaceae bacterium | reverse complement strand
GTGGCGGCCCAGCCGATCACGATCGCCGCCATCGCCAGAAATCTAATAATTCGCAGCATGCCTGCTCCTTTCAGCGCCTGCACAATAACTGTCCCGCGAATCAAAGCATAATATCGTTAACATGAAGTTATACCAAGACTTGCTGAAAATGAGCCCTGGCCTTGCTGAATAAGCTGGCCGTTCGGGGTTGCATGGCGGCCCGCCCTACCACATATAACCGCCAATCGAACCAACCAGATCGCTAGTGAGCAGCAAACATGGCCGACACGAAGGCAAAACCGAAAAAAGCCGCCAAGCGTGGCAAGAAGAAAACGACCAAAGCGGAAACCCTGAACTTCCAGGCGGAAATGAGCCGCCTGCTGGATATCGTTGCGCATTCACTGTACAGCGACAAGGAAATTTTCCTGCGCGAGTTGATCTCCAACGCATCCGACGCCTGCGACCGGCTGCGCCACGATGCGCTGACCGCGCCGGAACTGGCCGCCGGCGACAGCGACTATCGCATCGCCATTACCCTGGACGAGGCGGCAAAGACCATCGCCATCGCCGACAACGGCATCGGCATGAATCGCGACGGCCTGGTGGAAAATCTGGGCACAATCGCGCGGTCCGGCACCTCGGCGTTCCTGGAGAATTTGAGCGGCGATGCGCGCAAGGACACCTCCCTGATCGGCCAGTTCGGCGTCGGTTTCTATTCCTCCTTCATGGTCGCCGACATTGTCGAGATGGTGACCCGGCATGCCGGCGAGGACGAGGCCTGGCGCTGGTCCTCGGACGGCAAGGGCAGCTTCACCATCGAGCCGGCCGAGCGCGAAGCCCGCGGTTCGACCGTTACCGTGCATCTGCGCGACGACGACAGCAGTTATTTGAACAAGGATCGTCTGTCGGGCATCGTCAAACGCTATTCCGACCATATCCCCTTCCCCATTACCCTGGCCGAAGCCGACGGCGAAGCCGAACAGGCCAATACCGGCGCGGCGCTGTGGACCCGCCCCAAGGCGGATGTCACGGAAGACCAGTACAAGGAATTCTATCACCATGTCGCCCATATGGCGGATGAGCCCTGGTCGGTGCTGCATTTCCATGCGGAAGGCGTGATCGACTACCGGGCGCTGCTGTTTGTGCCCTCGACGCAGCCCTTCGACCTGTTCCAGACCGACCGCGAGAGCCGGGTGAAGCTTTATGTGAAACGCGTCTTCATCACCGACCACGAAACCGGGCTGGTGCCGCCCTGGATGCGCTTCCTGCGCGGCATCGTGGATTCCGAGGATTTGCCGCTGAATGTCAGCCGCGAGATGCTGCAGGACAACCCGGTGACCGCGAAGATCCGCGGCGGCATCGTCAAGCGAGTGCTGGATGACCTGGAGAAGAAAGCGAAAGAGGGCGGCGAGTCCTTCGACGGCTTCTGGACGAATTTCGGCGCGGTGCTGAAGGAAGGCATCTATGAGGGCGCCGGCGAGCGCGACCGGCTGGTCAAGCTCTGCCGCTTCCGCTCCACCGCGGGTGATGGGCTGGTCTCGCTGGACGATTATGTCGGCCGCATGAAGGAGGGCCAGGAAGAAATCTATTATATCAGCGGCGAAGATGCCGACGCGCTGGCCAAAAGCCCGCAACTGGAGGGTTTCCGCGCCAAGGGCATCGAAGTGCTGCTGATGACCGATCCGGTGGATGATTTCTGGGTGCCGATGGTCGGCGCCTATGAGGAAAAATCCCTCAAGTCGGTAACCCGCGGCGGTGCGGATCTGTCGAAGATCAAGGGCGAGAAGAAGGACGAACCGCAAGACAAGGCGGGCGCCTCCGATCTTGGCCCGCTGATTGCGGCGGTGAAGCTGGCGCTGGGTGAACGGGTGAAGGATGTGCGCACCTCCGACCGGCTGACCGACAGTGCCGTCTGCCTGGTCGCCGGCGAGCATGACATGGACATCCATATGGAGCGCATCCTGCGCGCCCACAAGCAAGTGAACGAGGCCTCGGCCCGCATCCTGGAGATCAATCCGAAACATGCGCTGATCAAGGGGCTGGCCGACAAGGCCATGGCCGACGCCAGCGCCCCGGTTCTGGAAGATGCCGCGTGGTTGCTATTGGACCAGGCCCGGATTCTCGAGGGCGAACCGGTCACCGACCCGGTGGAATTCGCCCGCCGCATGAGCAAGGTGATGACGACGGGGCTGGGGTAGGAACCTTACTCCGCGGTCGCGGGGGCCACGCGCAAACGCGTTCCCGGCAACTGCATGACGGCCATGAAAATCAGCGCCGCGCCCGCCGCCATGATCGCGAACAGTCCGTAAAAGCCCCAGTTGCCGTGAACCGTGGAGATGGTGGGGATGGTCATCGCCATCACCGCGAAGGACAGCACATAGCGGATCGCGTAGGCGCGGCTGCGCCATTCACTCTTGGCGATGCGGCCGATCAGCACGTCGTTGATCGGGATCTGCCCGAATACCACCAGCATAAAGCCGACGGCGATCAGCAGCGCCGCGCCGCCGGTCATGTTCAGCATTGCGAAGAACAGAACCGCCTGCAAGGCCGCAACGCTGGCGAACACGACACGCACCGAGAAATTGTCCACGAGATATCCCACGACGACCTGGGCCAGTGAGGCAGTGGCCAGTACGGCGAAGGTCCACCAGCCCACCGCCTTGCCGCTGGTGGCCAGACCGGCCAGGCGCTCGTCGAAGATCTTGGGCAGGGCGAATGTGGTGCTCTGGAAAATGAAACTGCCGATGGCGGCCGTGAAGAAGATGATGGCGAAGACCCGGATCAGCATGGCGCGGTCGAGGGCAAGCGCCGGCAGATGCTCCGCCTCGGCGCGCGGTGCGCGGCCGGCCGCGACCTCGCGCTGGTCATGGGCATGGCCGATGCGCTGCCATATGACGAAGGCCACGCCGGTCAGCATGCAGGCGGCGCCGGGCAGGATAAAGGCCGCGCGCCAGCCGAAATCCCCGACCACCAGCAGGGTGCAGAGCGGCGCCATGGCCACGCCGAGATTACCGAATACGCCGTTTATTGCCAGCGGAACCCCGGTCCGTTTCCGCCCTTGCACCACCATGGCCAATCCGACCGGATGATAGATCGCGCCCAGGATACCGGTCATCAGGATGCCGCCCGCCAATTGCCAGGGGGTCTGGGCAAACGAGGTCAGGATTGCCGCCCCGCCCATGCCGAGAAAGAATACCGCGATCATGCCGGTGCGGCTCCAGCGGTCGGCGAGCCAGCCGGCGGGCAGCGAAAACAGGCCGAAGGCGACGAACCCGGCGGTCGAAAACAGCACAAGGTCGGCATAGGTCATGTCCCAGTCCGACGTAAATCCGGGGATATCGACCTGGCGGTCGGTGGCGATAACCATGGCCACCGTCGCGTAAATCAGGATCAGAAAATGATCGAAGAAATGTCCCAGGTTGAGGAACAGAAAATCGACCCGCCGCCTTGTCTGGTCCATGCCATGCCCGTTCGATTTCCGCCAACAGAGTTGCCGGCCTCAGTATCTCGTGGAAGCGCCGGCCGCACAAGAGCCGGTGAAGATTGCCGAGGGGTTGTCGCTGTTGCGGTGACGTTCGCTGCGGTGCCGTGTTTGGCCTTTCCGCATTGCGGGGCGGGTCAGAAATCGGCGGATGCCGCCGCCACAATAGGGCCGCCGCCGGCGCGCTGCAGCAGCACCGCGCACCCGCCGTCGCCGGTCATCCGCGAAAGCGGTATCGTTACGGTGACCGGGTCACCGGCCCACTGGGCGACGCGCGTGAAATTACGCACGACATTGACGTTGACAAGAGTCTTGCCACGGTTCTCGCCGGCAGTAACCACCGTTTCATGCTTGCTGTCAAAGGCGGCAAGAATAACGTCGAATATCCCAGCCGGGCCGTCGCCATCGACGACGATGACGGCGGCGTCTTTCGTCATTTCCAGGTCCAGGCGGGGATGATCCGCCGCCTGTTTGCGATCCAACCGAATGCGCTGCTCGACTTCATTTCGTTCGGACCCCACCATATGCGCCCCGCCGCCCACGACCATGAACGGCGTATATTCGTAACGGGCATCTAGTGCCTGCGCATAACCGCGCCAGCGGCGGGTGAAATCCGGGTCGCCGAACGGGTCCTTCCAACCGGCGTAATC
>CAXMQC010000375.1:0-2929 GCA_964195285.1 Akkermansiaceae bacterium | reverse complement strand
GGATGGACTGGCTATTTCGTTGCGTTGGTCGGGGCCGCCGATGCCGAACGGGACAAACCGGCCCGGCAAGCGCTGGAGATGGCGCTTGGCCCTTCGTTGCACAAACCGGGACCGGATATCTGGATTGTCGGCGATGCGGGAATCGACATGGAAATAGCCCATCGGACCGGCTGTGTGCCGGTCCTGATGCATCGCGACGATTATAATTCAAAAGAGTTCAGCAATTGTCCACCGCAGTATATTTTTAGTAGTTGCACGAGAGTTACAGAACTCGTAGCAACGTGGTAAGTTCGGGCGATCACGAAATTTCGATTGGCGCTTCGCGCTGTCTGGCCCATATATATAGGGCAGGCGTTCAGGCCAGAGGGGCGGAGCGTCCGAACAACAACAAACTAAAATCTCGGGGCAATAAAATGTCATCAGAAAAAAGCCAAAATGTTCAGGACGTTTTCCTCAATAATGTCCGGAAGAACAAAATGCCGGTCACAGTGTTTCTGGTAAACGGCGTTAAACTTCAAGGTATCATCACCTGGTTCGATAATTTCTCCGTATTGTTGCGGCGCGATGCGCATTCACAGCTTGTGTACAAGCATGCGATTTCCACAGTGATGCCGGCCCAGCCGATACAGCTGTTCGAGCCGGAGCGGGCCGCGGAGCCGGAACCGGAGCCGGCGTCTGCTGACTGACCGGCCGCATCCCGGGTGACGGGAGAGCAAGACCAAATCGAAGGCGGCACAGGCCGAGCGCTTGTCCTGCACCCCGTGATCATAAACGGGGCGCTGGCGCGTGATCCCGTGTTGCGTCTTGACGAGGCGGTCGGGCTCGCCCAGGCGATTGACCTTGAAATTGTCCATGCCGAGATTCTGCGAACCACGAAAGTGCGGCCATCGACCTTCCTGGGGAAGGGGGTGGTCGAGCGTTTTGGTGAATTGGTCAAGGTTCAGGAAATCGGCCTGGTCGTGGTCGATGCCGCGCTGGCGCCGATTCAGCAGCGCAATCTCGAACGGGCATGGAACGCCAAGGTAATCGACCGCACCGGCCTTATCCTGGAAATATTCGGCGCCCGAGCGCGCACCCATGAGGGCCGGCTGCAGGTGGAACTCGCGGCACTGAGTTACCAGCGATCGCGGCTGGTGCGAAGTTGGACCCATCTGGAGCGCCAGCGCGGCGGGTTTGGTTTCCTTGGTGGACCGGGTGAAAGCCAGTTGGAAATCGACCGGCGGCTGATCGGCCAGCGGATCGCGCGGCTGCGCCGCGATCTCGACGAGGTCAAGCGTACGCGGGCCCTGCATCGCGTTGCGCGACGTCGCGAGCCCTATCCGGTAGTGGCGCTTGTCGGGTATACCAATGCCGGCAAGTCGACATTGTTCAATCGGCTTACCGACGCCAGGGTGATGGCCCGTGACATGCTGTTTGCGACATTGGACCCGACCATGCGGTCGTTGGCTCTGCCTTCCGGGCGCAACGTCGTTCTCTCCGATACAGTCGGGTTCATCTCCGACCTTCCCACCCAACTGGTGGCCGCCTTCCATGCGACCCTGGAAGAAGTCGCGGAGGCCGATGTCATCGTTCATGTGCGCGATATCGCGTCGCCAGACAGCGAGGGGCAAAAAAGCGACGTCGAGGATGTGCTGGCCGGTCTTGGTCTTGAACAGGCGAGGCCGATTGAAGCGCTGAATAAGATTGATCTGCTGGATCGGGAGATCCGGGCGACCATCGAAAACCGGGCCGCGCGCGAGCCCGACATGGTTGGCCTGTCGGCGCTAGATGGTTCGGGGTGCGACGCGTTGCTTGCGGCGATCGACCGACGCCTGTCCGAGACTCGACATATCGTCGATCTGGACGTCGATCTGGCCGACGGGGCGGCTTTGGCCTGGCTGTATCGTCACGGTGAAATCCTGGAACGCCGGGACGAGGGAATGGAGGCGCACCTGGTCGTCGCCCTGGATGCCGCCGACGAAGCGCGTTTCCGCAATCAATTCCAGATTGGAAACGCCTGAGTGATGATCATGCCGGATTCAGACAGGGTGGCCGCGGCCATCCGCGAAACCGCGGCCAAAGACATTCTGCCGCGCTTCCAGCGTCTGGAACGCCATGAAATATCCGAAAAGAACCCCGGTGAAGTTGTCACGATAGCCGATATCGAGGCCGAACACAGGTTGACGCGGCTGTTGTCGGATATCATTCCCGGGTCGACTATCGTCGGCGAGGAAGCGGCATCGAAAAATCCGGAAATTCTGAAACGGCTGCTGGGCGACGGTCCCGCCTGGCTGATCGATCCGGTTGACGGCACCGCCAATTTTGCCGAGGGTCGGCGGACCTTCGGGATCATCATCTGCTATCTGGTCGACGGCATCGCCCGGGCTGGCTGGATTCATGACCCCTGTTCCGGGAAAATGGCGATCGCCATAACGGGTGAGGGGGCCTGGTACGACGGCGAGCGGATGAAATCCGCGGCCGCCGTGCCGCTGGAACGGATGATCGGCATGTTGAATGTCGGGTATTTTCCCAATCATCAGCGCAAGGCCGTGCGCGAAGCCGCCAAGCGTTTCGAGAAAACCCACAGCTATCGGTGCGCCGCGCACGACTATCTGGCGCTGGCCGGCGGCACCAAGCATTTTTCGCTCTATCGCCGGCTGTGGCCATGGGACCATGCGGCCGGGGTGCTGTTGCTGGCCGAGGCCGGTGGCTATACCGCGCGGTTGGATGGCCGGACTTACCGGGCCACCGGTCGCGAGGAGGGGATATTGTCGGTGAGTGACCGGGATAGTTGGGAGCGTATAAGAAATTTCCTGAATACGGTCTGATCCACGTTAAGATTGTGTCGGTGCCACACTAGAACCATTGCGTATATCCTACCCACACTAAAACTCTGGAGGACGAGAGATCATGTCCAAGGTCGCCTTTGTTGGGCTTGGCGTCATGGGGT
>CAXMQC010000374.1:0-2999 GCA_964195285.1 Akkermansiaceae bacterium | reverse complement strand
GGAACAGGTGAACTATTTTGCGAAAGAGGGCGAGCAACGCTTTGAAATGCCATCTTTCCGCCGCTCCAACGCGTTCGAGGCGGTGGGCGAGGAATGCCGCGCCGTGCGCACCGCCGTCGGTATCAATGAGATCCACAATTTCAGCAAGTATGAGGTCATCGGCCCCGGCGCCGAGGCTTGGCTGGACCATGTCATGGCCGGGCGCCTGCCGCGTGAGGGCCGGATATCGCTGACCCCGATGCTGGCGACAAGCGGCCGCCTGGTCGGCGACTTCACGGTCATGAAGCTGGGCCCGGATCGTTTCCAGCTTACCGCCTCGTTCAGTGCACAGGCCTACCATACGCGCTGGTTCGACAGCCACATGCCGGATCACGGGGTAAGCCTGCGCAATGTCTCGGTGGAATGCATCGGCTTCCAGATTGCCGGACCGAACGCCCGCGACCTGCTGGCCCGCGTCACGCAAGCGGACGTATCGAACGAAGCCTTCCCGTTCCTGTCGGTGCGCGAGATGAAGGTCGGCGATATCGACGCCACAGTCGCCAGGGTCTCCTTTACCGGTGATTTGGGTTACGAGATCTACGTGCCGGCGGAAAAACAGCTGGCGCTGTACGAGGCACTGGCGCCGACCGGCGCCGATCTGGGCCTGAGACCATTCGGCATGCGCGCCATGATGAGCCTGCGGCTGGAAAAGGGTTTCGGATCCTGGATGCGCGAATACAAGCCGGACTATACCCCGGCCGAAACCGGCCTGGACCGTTTCGTGAACCACAAGAAGGACGGCTTCGTCGGCCGCGAGGCCTACCTGGCGCAAATGAACAATCCGCCGGGCCGCCGCCTCTGCCATTTCATCGTCGATGCCGATGACGCCGACGTCGTGGCCTGGGAGCCGATCTGGAAGGATGGCGAGGTGGTCGGTTTCGTCACCTCGGGCGGCTACGCTCATTTCGTGGAAAAATCCGTCGCGCTGGGCTTCGTGCCGCTCGAGATGATCGCCGAGGGCGCCGAATTCGACATCGAAATCCTCGGCGAGCTGCGCAAGGCGACGCTGTTCACCGAACCGCTGTTCGATCCGAAGGCGGAGCGGATGCGGGGGTAGGGTAAGCGCTATCGAGGACTAATGGGCGGCGTATGCGATCGCCGGATCGAGCGGGTCTTCGCCCTTCCATTGGCGCAGGCAGGCGATCAGGTCGATACTGTCGAACGACTTTAGTAACTGGTCGTAATCGTCTATTACGAAATAGGTTTTCTGATAATCATCGATCTTGAATCCGGTCCGCAGGCAGCGCAGGATATCGAACGGAACCCGGTGCGGCGCGGGATCCTCCAGCGCGTAGACGATCTCGCCGGGCGACGACAGCAGGCCCGCGCCGTAAGCCTTGCATCCGTCGGCGCCGCGGATCAGGCCGAACTCTACGCCGTACCAGTAGAGGCGTCCCATCAATGCCGTGCAGCCATGCGATTGCGCCTCGCCGGCGCGTTGGCCATAAAGCTGCATGAAGTCGGCGAAGACCGGATTGGCGAGCAGCGGCACATGGCCGAACAAATCGTGGAACAGATCGGGTTCGACGATGTAGTCGAACTCCTCGGCCTTACGAATCCACACCGTCACCGGAAACCGTCGCTCGGCCAGATGGTGGAAGAAGATATCGTCCGGCAGGAAGCCCGGCACGCCGACGATCTCCCAGCCGCTGCGTTGTTTGAGGAACCCGTTGATATCCCGAAACCGGGGAATATCGGGGCCAAAATCCAGCATCGCCAGGTAGTCGAGATATTCCGGCGCGGCGTATTGCTTCACCATGTCGTTCTGGCGCGTACAAAGCCGCCGCCATATCGCATGGTCGGCCGTGCCGTAATCGTCCCAGCTCTGCGGCACCGTCCAGCCGGCGCCCATGCCGGTATAGTCGCCGCGCAGTCCCTGGCCGGACTTCCAGGCCGCCGCTTCCATGGTGAATTTCCTCTCTTTACCAGGCCAGCGGGCATTTTATCACGCATGGGGAAGATATTTTCGCTTTAATTCCCTTGTAGAATATGAGAAAATAGTGAAATCAATAATAATTGTGGAAAAATATGGTGGAAAGCACCAAACAAACCTTAAAAATTGATGAATTCGGCCTCCATATCCTGCGCGAGATCCAGGCGGATGGGCGCATTTCTGTTCTCGACCTCGCCAAGCGCGTCTCGCTGTCGCCGACCCCCTGCGCGCGGCGCCTGGCGCAACTCGTCGAGGCCGGCATCGTCGAGGGTTTCGGCGCCCGGATCAGCCCGCGGGCCGTCGGCCTGTCGGTCGAGGTCATGATCGAGGTCAAGCTCGAGCGCCACGCCAACGCGATCCCGGAAGAATTCCGCCGCCGCATCCTCGAGCGCGACGAGGTCGTCGCCTGTTTCGCGATGACCGGCGACACCGATTATCTGCTGCATGTCATGATCCCCGACATCGACAGCCTGAACCGCTTCCTGATGGAGGCGCTCTTGCATATCGACGGCGTCCGCGACGTTCGCACCAGCCTCGTCCTGGAAGCCGTCAAACGCCAGCAAACCGTGCCCACCGCGCATCTGCGGTAGGGTTTACCGCCCCACGTCGCCGATCAGTTTCGCCAGGCGGCGCATCACCGGGCTCTGGCGGCGTTCTTCCAGGCAGACGATCAATTCGGTGGCCTGCAGGTCGGCGTCTTCGATATGGGTCCAGGCGATGCGGGTGTCCTCGCCGAGTTCGGGCTCCTGGACGACGCCGAGGCCGAGGCCGGCGGCAACCGCCTCGCGCACCGCCTCGCGGCTGCCGATCTCCAGCACGAGGTCGGGGTGGACGCCGGCATCGGACAGCGCGGCCTCGAAACTGCGCCGGGTCGCCGAACCCTTTTCGCGCAGGACCATCGGCCTGTCCTGCAGGTCGGCGATCGAAACGGCTGGGCGGCCGGCCCATTCGTGGTCGGCCGGCATCATCAGCACGATCGGGTGGTGCATTGCCGCCAGTACCGCAAAGCGGTCGTCGATGCGGTATT
>CAXMQC010000373.1:0-7215 GCA_964195285.1 Akkermansiaceae bacterium | reverse complement strand
GCGGCCATGAAATCGGCCCGGTGCCCGGATGTCGAAACATCGGCGGGTAGTGATCGAATCGCGGCGCCGGCGATGATGAAGCCGAAATGATGGATCGGGTAGCTGGGGTTGGGCACCAGCACAACATCGCCGGGGCTGGTGATCGCCATGGCCAGATTCGCAAGCCCTTCCTTTGAGCCCAGGGTGACGATGGCCTCGCTATCGGGATCCAGTTCGACGCCGAAACGGCGGTCGTAATATCCCGCCAGCGCCTTGCGAAGTCCGGGGATGCCGCGGCTCTGCGAATAGCGGTGGGTTTTCGGGTCCTGCACGGTCTCGCAAAGCTTGTCGACGATATGCTGGGGCGTGGGCGAATCGGGATTGCCCATGCCGAAATCGATAATGTCGTCACCGGCCGCGCGCGCCGCTGCCTTCATGGCGTTGACTTCGGCGAAAACATAGGGTGGAAGCCGCTTGATGCGGTGAAATTCGTCAATCATATCCAATACACACTACCAGTGCCATTCGCGCGACCCAACCCGCGCCCACGGGGTCGGGCCTGTTTAGCCCAACAGGGGGGCTATAGTCGAGGGGGAAGGGGGCGATATTGAGGCCGAAATGCCGGTGGCGTGTTGGGTCGATGCGAATTGATTTCGCGCGCGTCGTCGGGGTCATTTGCAATTCGACATTGGCGGCCGATGCATCGATTTGGGCCCGTGCGGTCCCTGTCAGCACACTAAATGTAGCGGTGGTTTCGCCTGATCGGCCTTGACGACTACAAAATACGGGAATGCCAGTTTCCTGGGCCGGGACCTGAACGCGAACACTGTGTCTGCATAAAAGTTAGGCATTTTCGATATTTGATAAAATTATAGGCAATATTTTAACGAAGAATAAACCATGAACCAAGGCGTGGTTAGGTATTACCGAACGCACTTGCCTCGGTCGCCGCGCAGGCTGTCTCCTTCATCTTGCGTTGGCCTGCCAAAACCGGCATTATCCTTTTCCAACAGGGCAGGGTCAGAATTCGCCGGGGAACCCGGCGGGCCAATTGGGGTATATTACATGTCGAAGAGCATGTTCGAGCGTTATGGCGGGTTCGCCAGCGTCAGCAAAGTTGTCATGGCGTTTTATGAAAAAGCGCTCGATTCCGACATAATCGGCCATCATTTCGAGAATGTCGAAATGCGCAAGCTGATCGATCATCAAACGAAATTCGTCGCCTCGGTCATGGGGGGGCCGGTTGTTTATACCGATGACGCGCTGCAGCGGTTGCATGCGCATCTTGATATCGACCAACCACAGTTCAACGAAATGACGGTACTTCTGCGGGAAACGCTGGAGGATTTCGAGTTGGAAAGCGCCGATATCGACGAAATCATGGACCACTTCCATGCCCGTAGCCGCTACATCGTCAGCTCGTGATCTCGATTCAATCACGCCGGCGTCCCTTTTTCCGCAATATCGAACCTGACGCATGAACCTGGATAAATTCAATAACATGTTGCTGGAGTCTGCTGGCGTTGGCCTGGCGATTCTGCAACCGGAAACCAGCGAAATCCAGATCGGAAACCGGCGTTTCGAGGAGTGGTTCCCGGGCATGGTTGGCACCGGTAAAAAGCTCGAAGAAATTTGCCCCGAAATAAATTTCGAGCGACTCCTGGAACGGGTTGCCAGCGGCCGGATATATGCCTTCGAGACCACGATCAAGGTCAAGCGCCGCTCGGTCACGCTGGCCATGCAATGCTCGTCCCATAGCCATGACGACATGGCGGTGCTGATCCTTGAATGCCAGAATATTTCGAAGATCAAGGAACTCGAATATATGATCGAGTCCTATTCGAAAATGGTGGAAAAGCAGAACCGGGTGCTTGAGCGCGAAAAGGAGCGCGTTGAAAAATTGCTGCTCAACGTCATGCCCAAGTCGGTTTACGAGGAAATGAAGGCGTTTGGCGTCACCACGCCGCAAAAATTCGAGGAAGCCTCGATTCTGATGCTGGATTTCGTCGGCTTCACCGACATGGCGATTGCCGACGACCCGGCCGGCACGATATCCGAATTGAACGATATCTTCACCGCCTTCGACACCATCGCCGAGCAATTCGGCTGTGAGCGGCTGAAGACCATCGGCGACGCCTATATGGCGGTCTCCGGCATTCCCGAATCAACCCCCGAACATGCCACCAATATCGCCAAGTTGGCGGTCTTGATGCTGCGCTACCTGGATCGTCGCAACGCCACCCACAAACTGCAATGGCGTGCGCGCATCGGCATCAATTCCGGGGTCGTGATCGGTTCCATCGTCGGCGTGCAGAAGTATGTCTATGACATTTTCGGGCCGGGCGTGAACCTGGCCGCGCGCATGGAATCCTTTTCCGAGCCGATGACGATTACGCTCTGCGAGGATATGTACAGCCTCATACGCAGCGAATTCGACGTCACTGAGATCGGCGAGGTCGAGATCAAGGGTTTTGGCAAGAAGCGCCTTTACAAGCTGGAGGGCGGCAGTGGAGAACTGACCTTGAGATCGGAGGGGCTGTTCGCGCCTTGATGTGGCGGCGCGGTATATTCTCCCGCAAGCCGGGGACTGCTTTTTCTTATAATATAGATGTTGCCGTCGGCGCATTCACGTCCACGGGGACGGAATGCGCCGATGGGTATTTCGCTGGCGGTGGTCGCTGTCAGCAGCCGGCCACGCACTTGCCGTCGCCGTTGAACTCCATGGTCCGGCCGCTGAGCGGCAGGTGCGCCGGCACTTTTACCGCCTTGATGAAGCGGTCTGTTCTCGTGCCTTCAATGACTTTGCCGCCCTGGGTCGCCAACTCGTTGGCGTGGGACGGTATGACCGAGGCCGGCTTGACCATCTCATCAATGACATAGGCCGCTTCGGTGGGTCCGGTTGTGTTGGTGTCGCCGATATTGATCACCGCAAGATTCGCGTGGTAGTAGCCGCGCACCAGAAGGTCCTGCTCGGCGGTCACTCCGGTGTCGCCCGACAAATAGACGACCAGACCGTTTGAAAAGCTCAATACATAGCCGCCCGGCGGGCCGAGATAGGCGGTCAGGCCTTGTGCTTTCAGCATCGCCGCATGTTCCTTGTCGTCCAGGAAAGCGGGGCTTAGGCCGTTCGTATGCACCGCGGGGACACTGGCGACGGTGACGCCGCCGACTTTGCGCGTCGCGCCATAGCGGAGACGCTGAACCAGCTTGGGATCGCCGCCCAGGGCTTTGACCTTGATGGCGAAAAATTTCGCCAGCTCGGCCCCGACGATGAATTTTGCCTTCTTGGCCACCACGATATTCACCGAATTGGAATTGGGGGTGGCGCCAACGGAGAAGTCCGGCTTGCCGCATTCGCCGGCATTGGCGGCCGGAATGTGCTTGTCGCCCAGATGGTCGCCATGGACATGGCTTAGCAGCACCGCGTCGATCTTGCCGAGCCTGGCGTCACCCGCTCCGGCCACGGTGCGGCCGACGTCGTACAAAACCCGGGTCCCGTCCGGGTCCTCGAAAACCATCGCCCGGTCGAGCCGGCAGAACTCACCGTCGTGGCTGCCGATTGGTGTGATTTTCACGTTCTGGGCCTGGGCCGTAGAGGTCCCGAAACCGACAATGCCGACGGCCAGCGCCGCCAGTACAAGATTATTCAATCGCATGTTTTTCCTCCCATTTTTTTGTATTTGGTTGGTGCTCAGGTACCAACTTCCGGCAGGAGGGATGATCACTATATGTCACCCATTGTCAAGCTGACAGGGGCAGCGGCCACGTGAATATCGCGTGAAAAGGGTCAAAGGATAATGGTGCCGGCCCTCGCGGGCGCCAGGCGTGCAATGCGATTACCGTCTTGGCCGGCCGGGCTTGCGCTTGCCACCGCGTGGCGCACCTTTCGGGGCGCCGCGGCGCGGGCCGCCACGGCCTTTCTTGACCGGCCGGCCTTCCTTGCCGCCCTCGATGATCGTGAACACCATGCCGCCGGTTACCGTATCGGCCTCGACCAACTCCACGACGACGCGGTCCGACAGGGTGAAGGTCGTGCCGGTGCGTTCGCCGACCAGCGCGTGGTTGACCTCGTCATGGATGAAATAGTCGTTTGCCAGGGTCGAGATCGGGATCAGTCCGTCGGCGCCCGTCTCGGCGAGCGTGACGAACAGGCCGAAGCGGGTGACGCCGCTGACTGTCGCGCTGAAGGTCGCGCCGACGCGTTCGGCCAGGAAGGCGGTGGTGTAGCGGTCCATGGCGTCGCGTTCGGCGACTATGGCGCGCCGTTCGGTCGCCGAGATATGCTCGCCGATTTCGTCGAATTTCCCGGCCTCGTCTTCGCTCAGGCCGCCGTCGCCCAGCCGGTAGGCGGCGATCAGCGAGCGGTGCACCAGCAAATCCGCATAGCGCCGGATCGGCGAGGTGAAATGGCAGTAGCGGCGCAGCGCCAGGCCGAAATGGCCGGGATTGTCCGGACTGTATTTCGCCTGGCTCTGGCTGCGCAGGATCAGCGTGCTGACCAGTTCTTCCTTGTCGCTTCCCTCGACCTTGGCGAGGATCCCGGTGAAATGGCGCGGCCGGACCGCCTCGCCCTTCGCCAGCTTGTAGCCCAACCCGTCCAGCGCCTGGCGTAGCGCCTCCAGCTTGTCCATGGGCGGTGGTTCGTGGATGCGGTACATGGCGGGGCGCTTTTTTGCCTCCAGTGCCTCGGCCGCGGCCACATTGGCGAGGATCATGAACTCCTCGATCAGCTTGTGGCTGTCCAGCCGCTGGCGCGGCACGATGCGCTCGATATGACCATCCTCGCCCAGGATCACCTGGCGTTCCGGGATTTCCAGCTCCAGGGTGCCGCGCGCCGCGCGCCCGCGCAGCAACGCCTCGTAGGCCCCGTAGAGCGGCGTGATGACCGGCTCCAGCAGGGGGCCGGTCACTTCGTCGGGTTGGCCGTCGCGGGCCGCCTGCGCCTGCTCGTAGATCAGCCTAGCGGCCGAGCGCATCAGCCCGCGCACGAACTTGTGCCGCTTCAGCTCGCCGTTCTTGTCGATCCACATATGGACCGCCATGCAGGCGCGGTCTTCATGCGGCCGCAGCGAACACAGATCGTTGGAAAGTTTCTCCGGCAGCATCGGCACAACGCGATCCGGGAAATAGCATGAGTTGCCGCGATCCCGCGCCGAGCGGTCCAGCGGGTCGGCCGGGCGCACATACCAGCTGACATCGGCGATGGCGACGATCAGATGCCAGCCGCCCTTGTTCTTGGGGTCGTCGTCCGGCGCGGCCCAGACCGCGTCGTCGAAATCGCGGGCATCCGCCCCGTCGATGGTGACCAGCGGAAATTCGCGCAAATCGGTGCGATTGCCCAGTGAGACCGGCTTGGCGGCCTCCGCCTGTTTCAGCGCCTCGGGCGAGAATTCAACCGGAATTCCATTCTGGTGAATTGCCACCAGGCTGATGGTCGAGGCGTCGCCCATGCGGCCCAGCCGCTCGACGATCTTCACGCGGCGGGCGTCGTAACCCCGGGTGTCCAGGATCTCGGCGCTGACCAGGTCGCCCGGCCGCGCCTTGCCGATATCGGCGGAACCGACCAGGTAGTCGCTCTTGTGCTTGCGGTCGGTGGGACGGACGATGCCGCCCTCGGCGGTCGGCTCGAACACGCCGATCAGTCGGACCGGGCCGGTTCCGAGCATCCTGATGATCTGTGCGTCGTAGGTGCCGTCGCCAAGCCGTTTCAACCGCGCCAGCAGGCGGTCGCCCTCGCCGGGCGCGGTGCCGCGATGGCTGCCGGGTTTCAGGTAGATGATCGCGGGTTCGCCCTCGGTCTCCTTGACCGGCCGGCAGATGACCTCGCCATCGGCGTCGATGCGGTCGACCTGGATCACCGCGACCTCGGGCAAGGTCCCGGGTTTTGCGACACGGCGCTTGCGGCCGCGCTCGACCTGGCCATCGGCGGCCAACTCCTTCAGCACGCCCTTCAGCCAGACCCGGTCGCCGGCGGTCAGCCGGAAGGCGCGCGCGATCTCGCGCTTGCCCACCGGGGTGGGGCTGTCTTCGATAAAGGAGATTATCTGGTCTTTGGTCGGACGCGGAACGTCCTTTGTTTTTATATGTTTCTCTTTTTTACTCAATGTCTTGTCTCAACTTCTTTTACTGTCCGGCGTGGCGCGCTGATTTGTTTTCACGCGCGCTCTGCGCCGGTGATTTGTCTCTGTGAAAGCACAAGCGACCGAATTCCCGCACCCATCGGCAGATGGGTGGTCCGGCCAGCTCCTGCAAATGATATGGAAGCAAATTAGCCTTTAGCGGCTTTCTTGGTTACTGTTTTCTTTTTCGTTGTTTTCTTTGCTGGCGCCTTCGTTGCCTTTGCGCTTTTGCCGTTGCCGGCCTTGGCCAGCTTGGCGGCGATCAACTCGATCGCCTGGTCCAGCGTAACCGCATCCATCTCCATACCCTTGGGCAGTGATGCGAAGGTCTTGCCGTGCCTTACATAGGGTCCGAAGCGGCCTTTGCCAACAGAAATCGACTTTCCGTCTTTCGGATGGGCGCCGATTTCCTTGGTCGGCGGCTTTTTCGCGATGGCGGTTTCCACCAATTCCACCGCCCGGTTCAGGCCGATCGTCAGCACGTCGTCATCGCCCTTCAGCGACACATAGGTCGTGCCGTGTTTCACATAGGGGCCGAAGCGGCCGATACCGGCGGAAATCATTTCGCTGGTATTGGGATTGACGCCGACCTCTCGCGGCAGCGATAGCAGGGCCAGAGCTTTTTCCAGATCCACGTGGGTGGCCGGCATGCCACGGGGCAGGGAAGCGCGCGGTGGTTTGGGTCCCTTTTTCTTGCGTGTTTTTTTCTTCTTGCCGTTTTCGTCCGGCTCCTCTGGTGGCGGCGCCTCTTCTTCGCCAAGCTGCACGTAAAGGCCGTAGGGGCCCTTGCGCAGGCTGATTTCCTTGCCGGTTTCCGGGTCGGCGCCAAGTGTGCGGGGCAGATCGGCCGCACTCTCCCCATCCGCCCCTGATTCGCCGTCGCCGTCGCCCTCCAGGCCAAACTGGCGCGTATAGCGGCATGCCGGATAGTTCGAACAACCGATGAAGGCGCCAAACCGCCCGACCTTGATATTCAGCCGCCCGGATTCGCAAGACGGGCAGGCACGCGCGGCCTCCGCATCCTCGCCATCCTTCGGCGGGAAAAAATGCGGACCGAGCGATTCGTCCAGCATGTCGACCACCTGGCTGAATGTTATTTCCTTGGTGCCGTCGACGG
>CAXMQC010000372.1:0-7918 GCA_964195285.1 Akkermansiaceae bacterium | reverse complement strand
ACCAGATTGAGCCGGACGCCGTCTTTTTCGCGCACCCCGTCGCCGTCGCTGTCGACCCAGCCGGCCGCCTCCAGGAGGGCGGCGGCTTCCTCCAGGTCATACTCCCAGGTGGTGTTCGAGGAGGCGAAGAGCGCCGGCGAGATCAGGATGTTGCGCGCCGGCCGCCCGGCCCGGCCGTAGAGCTTGGCGATCGCCGCCCGGTCGACCGCGAGCGCCAGCGCCCGGCGCACCGACGGGTCGCTCAGGACCGGATGAGGGTAGCGGTTGCTGGAGCGTTCGCCGTCCTCGGTTTCGCGGTTCGGATCGGCGAAATTGAGCATGATGCGCTCGATCCTATTGGTCGGCGGGGCCAGCAGCTTGCCTTTGCCGAGCGCCTCCAGGGCCTCGAGGATGGCGATATCGACCTGCAGGTTATAGGCGTAGTCGACCGAACCGTCTTGCAGCACCGCTTCCGCGGCCTTCGCCGCATCGCCGCCGCCGATCAGCTCGACGGTGCCGAAGAAGGGTTTTTCGGGCTCGCGGAAGTGGGCATTCGGCCGATAGATTATCTTGACCATGCTCACGACATCGTCGCCGATGATCAGGATATCCCCCTCCTCGAAGGCCGCCACCTTATAGGGCCCGGTCCCGACGGCCAGCAGGTTTGCCGGCGCCTCATGGGCGTTGGCGCCGGCGTAATCCTGGAACAGATGGCGCGGGATGATCATGCCGTTGCTGCCGACGAAGGGCACGGCCCAGGCCGGATTGACGTCCCTGAAATGGACCGTCAGCCTGTGGTCGTCGATGATCTCGATCCGCTCGACCGCCCGATAGCTTGCCCGCGATGTCGCCCTGACCGCCGGGTTGGTGGCATATTCGAAGGTGAAAAGCACGTCGTCGGCGGTAAAGGGCCGGCCGTCGGCCCAGGTGACGCCCCGCTTCAGCGTCCAGGTGACCGAGCGGCCATCCGGCGCAACGCCGCCGTTTTTTAGGGAAGGGATCTCGGCGGCCAGGAAGGGGACCAGCCTTCCATCCCTGTCGAAGGTGGCCAGCGGCTCGTAGACCACGCGGCTCGCCGTCAGATCCTTGCTGCCGATCGACAGATGCGGGTTGACGACCGTCGGCGCCTGCCAGAACAGCAGCCGCAAGGCGCCGCCCTGGCCCTGTTGGGTGGCGCCCACATGGGTCATATTGCCGAATAGAAATACGACTAGGATCAGCGTAAACAACGATCCTGCCCGAAATCGCGACACCAGCATTACCCCCGACACCTACGGTTCGACCAATACATGCCCTCGTGCCGTCAGGCTAGCATAGAAACCGGCGAGCGGGCGCTATTCGTGCTACCATCGTCGGCGGATGAGAGGGACCAACCGGGGAGCAGAGCCAATGGTCGTTTCTTTTCGAGTCAGCGCCATCAAACAACTGGTACGGGCCGCCGCCTTGCTCGTTGTGCTCGGCACCGCGGCCGGTGCGGCCGATATGCTACGGACCGAACCGGATCCATCGCTGTCGCCCCGCGACGTTGTGGGCATTCAGATCGAGGCGCTGCGGAATAACGATATCCCCTATGAAGGCAGGGGCATCGAGGTGACGTTTAACTTCGCCTCGCCGGCCAACAAGCGCATGACCGGGCCGCTTGAGCGCTTCAAGTCGATGGTGCACGGTCCGGCCTACCAACCGATGATCAATCATCGAGGCGCCAGGTTCGAAAACCTTCTGGTCGAAAATGAGTCTGCCCGAATAGATGTGATCCTGCAGTCGCGGCAAGGCGAGTATCTGGGCGATCGCTTCATTCTGTCGCGCCAGCACGGGAAACGGTATGAGGGCAGCTGGATGACCGACGCCGTCTATCGGTTCAACGTCGAGTCGATCTAGGACTGCTACCGCCGCAAGTGCCAAACAGGATGTGACCAGCAGCCAATCGTAACGTCCCGGCAGAAGCTGACTTAGGTTCCGCCGTCAACCTCGATATAGATTTCGACTGGGTCGATGACCGTGTGCTTGGCCTTCGCGGCACTGGCCTCCGAGGAACCGAGCACGGCTTGCATTTTTTCGAGGTCGACGCCTTCCCAGACGATGGACACTCGATCCTTTTCGGCGTGCTTGAAAATCCGGTAGCTCGAGCTAAAGCTCTCGAACAACGCTTTGCGCCCGTCGCCGCCGCCGAGCCAGGTGCCCATATCGCCTACTGCGTGGGTCACGACCACTGTCGTCATTTCGTTACTCCTCTCGTCCCTTGCGCCTGTTTTCAATTTGGGTTGGGGTTGTCAGGCTAACACGAACAATTACCAGGAACCATTCGCGATTACCCGTATTCGCATGATCGGGCTTTCGCTCGACCGCTCCATTGATTCGGTCTCGACCAGTTTACTCCACCTTCTCGCTGTTGGGCCGGTATTCGGCGCCGATGAAGACGGCGAGAATGCGCACATGCGCGTCGCCCCTGTTATGCCCGTTATGGGGGGTGGAGATCGCCTCCATCAACGCCTCACCAGGGCGGTAGACGCGCTCGCCGGCGCCTTCATAGGCAACCGTCAGTTCGCCTTCCAGCATAAAGCCGAACAGGGGCACCGGGTGGCGGTGCCAGCCGGTTTCGGCGCCCGGTGGCAAAGTCACGATCACGGCGGTGACCATCGGATTTGCCGCCGGGTAGGCGATCGGCTGGCCGAGGACGGTCCGGTCGGTCGCCAGCACCGGTGCGACGGACGGCGTCGGCGGCACGGGCGGCACGGGCGGCGCGGTCTGGGCGCAGCCTGCGGTAAATGCCGCGAGCAGGAGCCATCGCGCGATCATTGTTGCTTTCATCCACAGCTTTCCTTCCATGTAACCGTGACTGGAACGCGGTCCGGTTTTCATTCCCAGGTTGTGTCGCCACCCGATTCACCCACGCCCCCGCGCCGTCAACCCGGCCAGGTAGGCGTCCACCATCTCGTGGGCGATCTTGTCCACCGGGTCTTGGCTTACGATGAACAGCTTGCCGCTGGCATCGAGGGTCCAGATGCCGTGCAGGCTGATCCATAACAGGCGCACGGCTCGGGCCAACTCGGCGTCCTCGCCCGGGGCGAACAGCGGTTGCAGCATGCAGCCGAGCAGCGCGAAGACCTGGGCGACCTTTTCCATATACCAGGCCGGCGGTGCCTCGGCCTCGGGCAGGCGTTCGTCGAACATCATGGTCCATTCGCGCCGGTTGGCGGTGATGAAATCCAGATAGCGGTCGAGCAGGGCATGCAGGTCGACCTCGGGCCGGCCGGTGACCGGGGCTGCCGCCAGCGCCTCGTGCAGGGCATCCAGGGTCTCGGCGTTCAACCAGGCGATCAGTTCTTCCAGCCCCTCGAATATGTTGTAGATCGTGCCCACCGAATAGCCCATGCGGGCGGCGACGGCGCGGACATTGAGATTGCGCCAGCCCTCGTCGGCGATAACGGCGCGGGCCGCCGCCAGCGCCATGTCGCGCAGTTCCTGCTTGCTGTGTTTCGCGGTGCGGGCCATGCCACCTCTCCCAATCATGAACGGTGTTCAAAAAAAACTTGAACAATGTTCATTAATGCGGTAGATTATAAATGAACGTTGTTCATATACGCCGTGCGGGGGCCTTTGGCAAGGGCCTTCGCGTCAGTTGAAATTTGTAAAGCGGGAGAATTGATCATGTTGATGGCGATTGAAAGATTGCGGCAGGTATCGGACCTCTGTCAGGAGGGCAAGCCGATGGATGAAAACCTGGCGAACTGGTTCGGCCGCTGCCTGGGGGATTTCCTCGAGCGCCGCACCGAGAGCTTCGAGGAAGCCTTCGGCCTGCCGAGCTGCCGGGGCGGCGTGCCCTGGTGGAAGGAGGAGCGCATGCATCGGCGCGACCGGGCGCTGCGGTCGATGGCACACGGCCTGTCCGACGGCCAGCCGGTCGGCGCCCTGGTCCGCGAAATCTGCACCCTGTCGAAACGTTATGCGGCCAGCGCCTGGCGCATCGACCGCAACTATGAGGACATGCCGCCGGTCTATGCGGGGACGCCGAAAGAGTTCTTGTGGCAAGCCTTCCGGTCCGGCGCGCCGATGCCGCTGGGCGAACGCCAGTTGCGTAATATCGTCGCCTGATGCGAAAATTTCTTGCAGCGGCCATGGTGAAGACATATTTGATTTGTATCCCGTCATGGGACGGCGCAGCATGGCAATTCCCGCGCATGGCGACCGGGCCTGAAAATAAAACATGTTTGGGGCTGTATCGTTCAGAACTTGTCGACGAAATCCCCTGATGATGTCGCCATGGGAGAGAAGGGCAAACTGACAGGTGGCGAATATTTTAGAAAATTTTGACTGGTTTCACGGTGAACCGACTAGCCTTGCGCTGATTGCGGTGACAGTCGTAGCCTTTGCGATGATCTCCGCTTTCGCGGCGGCGATGGGATTGCGGCAAGCGCGCAAGCCGGCATTGCTTACCCAAGGTGACAGGAAGCGCGATCGCGGGATGATGTCGGTTTCGGCGTCAGAGGCGCTGGACACGAGCGACGACGAGACCATCGAGCGGGATTCGAAAACCAAGTTGCACCGGCGGGCTTCCCTATTGGGCCGTCGTTTTCGCAAGGGCAAGCGCATCCACGACAATCTCCTGTTTCTTTCCAGTTTCGCCAGCGCGCCGACCAAGGTCGGCGCCATCACGCCGAGCAGCCGCGACCTGGGTCGCGCCATGGCGGCGGAATTGCCGGACGAATACAGCATCTGCGTCGAACTCGGCGGCGGCACGGGCAGCCTGACCAGTGCACTGCTTTCGGCCGGCGTCCCGTGCGACAAGCTGATCGTCATCGAACGCGACCCGCGGCTCGTCGCCCATTTACGCAAACGCTTTCCCAAGGTGACAATTGTCGAGGGGGATGCCCAGCATTTGCGCTGGATCCTGGCCGAGGCCGGTATTGATCATGTCGATGCGATAATCTCCGGCTTGCCGCTGCGCAACCTGCCGGATGCGGTCCGCCGCAACATTGCGACCGAGGTGTTCGCCGCGCTGGGCCTTGGCGGCGTGTTCGTGCAGTTCACCTACTGGGGGAAACCGCCGGTCCCCGGGGAAGTCGCACGGCGCTATGGCGTCGGCAGCGAAAAAACCCGGCGCGTTTGGCGCAATATGCCCCCGGCCAATGTCTGGCGCTACCAGCGGCAGGCCAATTCCGGCTGACCGGGCTCGGCCTCCGACCCATTGAAATGGCCCGCGGGCCAGTTATGTTTGATAATTGGCGACCATTGGATCGGCGCCACAACAAAGGGGTGACTCATGGTTTTCGGTTTCGGTTCAAAGGAGCCGTCGAGCGGCGGCTGGCCTGTCGGGCCCGACGAATTTCCCGACGCAGATAAGGATATCGGCGTTACCGATGCCGGCGCTGAAAGTGTCGCGGTTCTTGGCGGCGGCTGTTTCTGGTGTGTCGACGGCATTTACCGCATGATCGACGGTGTGACCGAGGTCACCTCCGGTTATGCCGGCGGGCCGGCGGAGACCGCGAACTACCGGGCGATCTGCCGCGGCGACAGCGGCCATGCCGAGGTGGTGCTGGTCCGTTTTGATCCCGCGCGCATCAGCTATGGCAAATTACTGAAAATCTTCTTCGCCATCGCGCACGACCCGACCCAGTTGAACCGCCAGGGCAACGATGTCGGCACGCAATATAGATCGGTCATCTTCCATACCGATGCGGCCCAGCGCGAGGTGGCGGAAGGTTATATTCGCCAGCTCGAGGAGGCGAAGGTTTTCGCCGCGCCCATCGTCACCGAGGTCGCGCCGCTGGATGCATTCTTCGACGGCGAGGACTATCATCAGGATTACGCCGCCCAGAACCCGGCCCAGCCCTATATCGCCTGTTTTTCCGTACCGAAGATCCAGAAGCTGCGCGAATATTTCCCCGAAATGCTGAAGAGTCAAAGCGCCGCCTGAATGGGTGACTGCCCGCCCGGTTCTTTTCACTTGACGGCCCCGCCAATCCGGGTTGAAGTCCGGCCGGGATAGACGATTAGCGGGGTGTCGCGCCATGGATCGATACATTGCCGGAAAGGGTGGCGGCGCCGGCCTGCTGCTGGATCCCAGCGATTTATCCGCCAAGCCGGACGACGATATTCCACTGCCCGACTTGGCGCGGCTGCGCGGCTACCGGCTGGACCGGGTGCGCGACCAATTGCGCCGCCGCGATCTCGCCGGCTGTCTGTTGTTCGACCCGGTCAATATCCGTTACGCCACCGACAGCCGCAACATGGCGGTCTGGACCCTGCATTACCGCTGCCGCTATTGCTTCATCGCCACCGATGGGCCGGTGGTGCTGTTCGACTTCCACCGCTGCGATCACCTGTCGGAGGGGTTGGAAGGCGTCGACGAAGTGCGCCCGGCCACCAGCTTCCTCTATTTTCTGTCGGGTGATCGGGCCGATGAGCGCGTCAAGCGATTCGCGGTGGAGATCGCCGACCTGGTCCACGCCCATGGCGGCGGCAACCGGCGCGTCGCGGTCGACAGCATCGACCCCATGGCGGCCGATGCGCTGACCGCCGCGGGCGTCGCCGTGATCGATGGGCAGGAGCCGTTGGACCAGGCCCGGCTGATCAAGTCGGAGGACGAGGTCCGTTGCATGCGCGCGGCAATTGCCGTGGCCGAAGAGGGGTTGGCGCGGCTGAGCGCAGCGGCCGAAGCCGGGGTGACCGAAAACGCGCTCTGGTCGGTGCTGCATCAGGTGAATATTGCGCGCGGTGGCGAGTGGATCGCGACCAGGCTTCTGACGTCTGGCCAGCGCACAAACCCCTGGTATCAGGAATGCAGCGACCGGGTCATTGGCGAGGGCGAACTGGTGGCGCTGGATACCGACATGGTGGGCCCTTACGGCTATTGGGCCGACCTGTCGCGAACCTTTCATACCGGCCCTCGGCACCCAACCGACGAGCAACGCCGGCTCTACCGCCTGGCCTGGGAGCAGATACAGACCAATATGGCGCTGTTGAAGGCCGGCATGGGTTTTCGCGAATTCGCCGAGAAAGCTTGGACAATCCCCGATTCCTGTCACGCCAACCGCTATACCTGCATCCTGCATGGCGTCGGCGTCGCCGACGAATACCCGGTCATTGTCGATAAGGAAGATTTCGACGAATGGGGTTATGACGGTGTGTTCGAACCCGGCATGGCGATCTGCGTCGAATCCTATATCGGCGAGGATGGCGGGGCCGAGGGCGTCAAGCTGGAGGAACAGGTGCTGCTAACCGAAAACGGGGTGGAATTGCTCTCATCCTTCCCCTTCGACGACCGCCTGCTGCCGCGGGAAATCTGATTTCCAGCCGCCGGCAGACCCGGAGCGCCCGAGTCATCGCGCGGCTGCGCCTGGCCACCGGGCTGGTCTTGCTGGTCTATCTGTTCACCCATCTGTTGAACCATATGTTGGGGCTGATATCGCTGCCGGCGATGGAGCAGGGCCGCGGCCTCTTCCTTCTGCTCTGGCGCAATCCCGCCGGCACTTTCCTGTTGTACGGATCGATCCTGACGCATTTCGGCCTTGCGCTCTATTCCGTCTATCGCCGGCACAGCCTGCGCATGCCGACCTGGGAAGCGCTGCAGCTGATCTTCGGGCTGTTGATTCCGCCACTGCTGTTTGCCCATGTCGTCGGGACAAGAGGGGCGCACGTGATCGCCGGCACCGAGGACAGCTATGCCCTCGTCCTCTACGTTCTCTGGGTCGTCAATCCCTTCAATGCGCTGCGCCAAACCGTGGTCCTGCTGATCGCCTGGGTGCATGGCTGCATGGGCCTGCATTTCTGGCTTCGCATCCGGCCCGGATATCCGCGCTGGTTGCCGCTGCTTTATAACCGCCGTCATCTGGGGGTGACGATGTTTCTGCTTGGTTTGATCCACGCCATTCTCGTGATCCTCACCTACCACGCCGGCTCCGATCAGAACCCTATCGTCAGCATCTTCACCAGTGACACC
>CAXMQC010000371.1:0-3844 GCA_964195285.1 Akkermansiaceae bacterium | reverse complement strand
GGGGCCTTGCGCGGCGCAATCAGTGATGCGCTTCGCCAGACCGAGGTCCGGGGGGACTATATTATTTCCGTGGCCGTGCCGGTTCAACGTTATCGCCAGGTTCTGGGCGCCCTGATGCTGTCGAGAAACGGCGACGATATTGACAAGGCGGTACGGTCGCTCAGGCTTGTCGTGCTGCAGGTCTTTGCCGGCGCCCTGCTGGTGACGACGCTGTTGTCGCTTTATCTAGCGGGGACGATCGCGCGGCCAGTACGGCGGCTGGCCGAGGCCGCGGAAAAGGTTCGGCGCGATATCGGCCGACAAAATCATACCATTCCCGATCTGACCGGCCGGGGCGACGAAATCGGCGATCTTTCTGGCAGTTTCCGCGCCATGACACAGGAACTGCAGGCCCAAATGGATGCAATCGAACGCTTCGCCGCCGATGTCAGTCACGAGTTGAAAAACCCGCTGACATCGTTGCGCAGCGCGGTAGAAACCGCGGCACGGGTGCAGGACCAGAACAAGCAGCGCCAGTTGCTGGCGATCGTGCAGGACGACGTGCAACGGCTGGACCGCCTGATAACGGATATCGCCGACGCTTCGCGGTTGGACGCGGAACTGAGCCGCGCCCAGTCGTCGCGGGTTGATCTTGCCACCGTGCTGACGACGCTCGCCGATATGCAACAGACGATGTCGAGCGGCAAAAAGTTGCCGGGGGTTGAATTGAAGCTTGAACGCGAAACCGGGCTTACGGTCAGCGGCATGGAAGACAGGCTGGTCCAAATTTTCCACAATTTGATCGGCAACGCCGTCAGTTTCAGCCCGCCGGACGGCAAAATCCGGCTTTCCGCCCGGATCGATGGCGATATGATCGAAACCCGGGTCGAGGATGAGGGGCCGGGCTTGCCGGAAGGAAAGCTGGAAGCCATATTCGACCGGTTCTACAGCGAGCGCCCGTCGGACGAGAAATTCGGCACCCATTCGGGTCTGGGACTTTCGATATCGAAACAGATCGTCGAGGCGCACGGCGGAACGATCCGGGCCGAGAATTTGCCGGGCCCAGACGGCAGGCCAGCCGGCGCGCGCTTTATCGTCCGCCTGCCCTTCGTGGCATTCAAAGCATAAGGCCGGATTCCGGCGAGCTACAAGACCACTAGCAACAATACCGGCAGGGTAATGAAGAACATCGCCGTCGAGACCAGTACAAGGCCGGCGACCTCTTCGGGCGAGCGATCGTAACGCGCCGCGAACAGATAGTTCAGCACGGCAACGGGCATCGTCGATTCCAAAATCAGTATTCCGCGCGCCGCGCCTTCCATGCCCAAAACCTCGGCCACCGCCAACCCGACCGCGAGACCGATTGCTAGCCGACCGACCGACAAGGCGATGCTGCGCCGCAGGCTGGCGACCTTCAGCTTCGCCAACGACACGCCCAGCGTCAACAGCATCAAGGGTATCGCCAGATCGCCGATCAGCCCGATCGTATTGCCGATCCATTTCGGGAGGTGGATATCCAGTATTTGCAGCGAAATACCGACCACCACGGCCCAGACCAGCGGCGTGCGCAGCAGGATAGTTATCGAACCGTGCCCCGCCGCGACCCAAATGCCGAAGGTGAACTGGCTCACCATGAACACGGTCATGAAGACGATCGCCAGCGCCAGCCCCTCTTCGCCAAAGGCGAACAGGCATAATGGCAGGCCGATATTGCCGACGTTGCCGAAGACCAGTGACGGCAAATAGACCGCCTGCGAATATCGCGCCAGCTTCAGGATCGCGGCGGCCAACGCCGCGGTCGCGGTCACCGTTATGACCCCGGCAATGGCCATCTGCGTAAAGGCGTCGGGGTTGATCTCCATTTTGGCGAGCGTCGCCACGATCAGGCAGGGAAAGGCGATATTGGAGGTAAAGCTGGTGGTAAACTCATTGTCGAAGGGCATGCCCCGCCTGGCCCAGCCAAAGCCGATGGCCGCGCAGATAAAAACCGGCGCGATGATAGCAAAAAGGTCCGCCGCAAGGGCGGACAGCTCGCCTGGGTTGGCAAACAGATTTTCCAGCATTGTTTTCCGGGACATTGGGTCGATCGGGACACGGACCCTACCATGAGGCGTTCGGTCACGCTACTTTCGACTGCAAAAACGCCAAAGGGTAATTGACACATGGCGTAAGCCGCAGCACTGTCAGCGTCATGATTACCATCCATGCCACAACTGTATCGCTGGACGGCCGTGGGGTTATCCTGCGTGGCCCGTCAGGCAGCGGCAAGTCCGATCTCGCGATCCGGCTTATCAATGAAGGCGCGCTGCTCGTCGCCGACGACCAGACTATCCTGTTCATCGAAAACGAGCGCCTCATGGCGCAGCCACCGGCGGAAATCGCCGGCATGATGGAAGTTCGGGGTATTGGAATCGTCAAGATGGGACCGCCGGCCATCGTGCCGGTATTCCTTCTGATCGATATGTCGGATCCCGCCGACGTTCCGCGAATGGCGGAATTCAAACCCGTCGAACTGGTTGGCCAGCAGATCCCCGGAATTCATTTGGCCCCATTCGAGATGTCGTCGGCCGCCAAGGTTAAACTGGCGCTCAGGGCATTGCTGGGATCCTGACGGTCCATATCATGACGAACGGCGAAAATGGAAGCCTGCGGGACCGGGTCGTACTGGTAACCGGCGTGTCTGGAGCGGGCCGTTCCACCGTCATGAAATCATTTGAGGATCTTGGCTACGAGGCGGTAGACAACCTGCCGTTGACGCTGCTTGAAAATCTGGTGCTCGGCGGTCCGACAGAGCGGCCACCACTGGTCGTGGGCATCGATATTCGGACCCGCGATTTCGGCGTCGAATCGCTGGTCACCGGGTTGGACCGGTTGTTGGCTTCGGGTCAGGTGAACGTTACCCTGTTGTTTCTGGACTGCGAAGACGAGGTTCTTGTAAGGCGCTACACCGAAACACGCCGGCGCCACCCGCTGGCGGCCGACCGACCGGTCGCCGATGGTTTGCGGCTGGAACGGCGCATGCTGGCGGATCTGCGCAAACGCTCGGACCTGATCATCGATACCTCACAGCTTTCGCCGGGTGCGTTGAAGGATGAGGTATCGCGGCGATTTTCAATCAGCCACCAGCCCGGACTGGCGCTGCTGATTACATCCTTTTCGTACCGCTATGGGCTGCCGCGCGAAGCCGATCTGGTATTCGACGCACGCTTTCTGACCAACCCCTATTACGATCACGCGCTTCGCGACATGACGGGCCAGGACAAGCCGGTTGGTGACTTTATCACCCGCGACGAGGATTTCGCCACATTTCTGGACGGGCTGGGCGCTATGCTGTCGGTTCTGTTGCCGCGCTACGAGAAAGAAGGCAAGAGCTACCTGACGATCGCGGTCGGCTGCACGGGCGGACGGCACCGCTCGGTCTTCGTCGCGGAAAAGTTGGGGGAAATGCTGGGCTCGAAGGGACGACGGGTCCATTTGACCCATCGGGATATCCAACGAAGTGCCGGACAGGATATGCGTTGACAAGCGCCGGGAAGACAAGAAGGGAAAATAGATGATCGGGATGGTTCTTGTGACCCATGGGCGTCTCGCGGCGGAGTTCATCGCCGCACTGGAACATGTTGTCGGGGCGCAAAACAATGTGGCCGCGGTCTGCATAGGCGCCGACGACGATATGGAACAACGGCGCCAGGACATTCTGGCTTCGGTGGCCGATGTCGACAGCGGCGACGGCGTGGGGGTGTTGAACGACATGTTCGGCGGCACACCCTCGAACCTGGCGATTTCGATCATGAAGGAAGCGCGGGTCGAAGTGATCGCCGGGGTCAATCTGCCCATGCTGATCAAGCTGGCCGGGCTGCGCGAC
>CAXMQC010000370.1:0-5910 GCA_964195285.1 Akkermansiaceae bacterium | reverse complement strand
TCTCGCTGTCATTCGTCAGATGGCCAACATCGGCGTAGATATAGAATGCCCCATCGGCCGGTGCGAGGTCGTTAAAACCGGCTTTCGGCAGTTCCGCCAGCAGCAATTTGCGGTTCGCGGCGTAGCGCGCCACATTCGCCGCCAGCTCGTCATGGCAATCGAAGGCCGCAACGGCGGCCACCTGTGACAAGGTCGGCGGCGAAATATAGAGATTCTGGGCCAGCGATTCCACCGCTCGCATCAGGTCTTCGGGAACGACCATCCAACCCAGCCGCCAGCCGGTCATTGAAAAATATTTCGAGAAGCTGTTGATGACGATGGCATCATCGGCCAGTTCGGCCGCGGTATCCGCCCGGTGATGATAGGTAATGCCGTGATAGATTTCGTCGGAGATCAGCCGGATGTCCTGCGCGCGGCAATAGTCCACCAAAGCCTGCAACTCGGTACGGCCCAACATCGTACCGGTCGGATTGGACGGGCTGGCGATAATCAGACCGTGGATCGGACCATCGGCGCGCGCCTCGTCGAGAAGTGCCGGGGTCGGTTGGAAACGGTCGGCGGCGGATGTCGCCAAGGATACCGGCTCCACGCCCAGGGCGGACAGGATATTACGATAACAGGGATAGCCCGGCGCGGCCAACGCCACCCGATCGCCTTGGTCGAAGGCCGACAGGAAAGACAGCAGGAATCCACCCGACGACCCGGTGGTGACAACGATCCGTTCGACCGGCACAGCGACACCGTAATAGTTTCGGTAGTGACCGGCGATGGCTTCACGCAGCTCTGGAATTCCCAGGGCCACGGTATAACCGATGCGATGCTCGTCCAACGCCGCGCGAGCGGCCGCGATGACGCCTTGTGGTGCGCCGGTGCCCGGCTGCCCGACTTCCATATGCAAGACACCCGCCCCCGACGCCGCGCGCTCTGCCGCCGCACGCATGACCTCCATGACGATGAAAGGCGGAATCTCGCCCCGCGTTGCGGTTTTTAGCGCCATTTGCCGGTCAATCCGGGAATGCCGCCAGGCCGAAGCCGCGAGGATCGCTGGCCGCCCAGCACAGGGTCTTTGCAAAGTCCACCGGATAACCGGGAGGGCAGTGGATCGCATTGATGCGACCAAGCGATTTTACCATCGAGACCGAATGACCTCGCCCGGTAAGCGACGATACCGCCTCATCGCCAGCGGCCGATTCCAGATAGACCGTGCCGCCGCCGGCATGATGCACGCGGGGCCGCCGAAACAGACTATCCAGCCGCTGTTCGCCGATAACCGCCGCGGCGGCAACATTTGCCATCGCCGTTGCCCCGTCGGCGCCGTCGCCGCCGGCCGCCAGAAACTTGATTGAGCGAACCTGCGGATTGAAGATCATGAGGCTCCCCAACGACAAAGGATTGCGGTCCGCCGGTTGGGGCGATGGTGCCAGCAAGATGCCCGTACCCGGCGCCGCCCAGCCGGTGCCGAAGGGCCGATAAGCGGTGAAGCTGCAGGCCACCGCGCCACCCAGATAATCCATCGCCACCACGCCGGTGCCAATCGGCGCCCCCGATTGCCGCGGCACGCCGTTGTCCGCGGTCCCCGCCGCGCCAGTTGTCGACCGGCTGTAGTTCGCCATATTGGCGGCGGCCGCCTGCTTGGACAGCAGGTCGGCCGGCTGAAGTTTCGTACCATCGTCGGCCAGCCAACCTGCCCGCCCGGCAAATGCCAGACGTGCTGTTTCAGCCAACAAATGAAGTCTCTCCGCGTCGTCGGCACGGGCGTAACGTTTGCCGTCCACCAGCATCTGCCACATCTGGCCCGCCACCAGGCCTGCACCCGCGGGCGGTGGCGCAACATAGACCCGGTCATTGCCGTATCGCACGCCTGTCACCAACCGCCAGTTCGGGGAGAAATTCTGCAGATCCTGGCGCACCAGAGAGCCGCCGGCATCTTCGACCGCCTTGACCAGCCGATCAGCCAACAACCCTTTATACATGGAACTCGCGCCGTTAAGTCGCAGATCGGCCAAAATATCGGCAAGGTCGGGTTGCAGCACGACCTCGCCTTCGACCGGCAGGTTGCCACGCGGCGCAAATATTCGCTTGGCCTCGCCTTGCGCCAGCAGTGCGTTGCCGCCGCTGGCGTAGGCCGAGGCGGATGCCCGGGTCAGCGGTTCGCCGAATCGTGCTACCTGCTCGGCCGGAGCCAACAGCGTGCGCCAATCAAGAAAACCATACCGGGCATGCAGCGCCGCCATGCCGCGGACGTTTGCCGGCACCGCGGTCGCCCTGGAAGCGTTTGTCGCCGATGACCTGGGGGCAACGAAATCGAGAGAAAAAACTTCTCCCTGGTCCCAGTCGGCGACCATGCACACGCCGCCACCGCCGAGACTGGCCGCTGATGGATAGGTAACCGCCAGGGTGAAATAGGCCGCCACCGCCGCGTCGGCCGCCGACCCGCCTCGAGCCAGAATTTCCATCGCCGCCTTGGCTGCCAGCGGTTCGTCCGCAACCACGGCCCCCTTGAAACGGCCACCCGGGCGCACATCATCTATTTCACTTGATCCGCATCCCGCGAGGAGAAGCGTCGCGGCGACTAACGCGCCAGCACGATTGCGCCAGCGTGAGGGGCGGGTTAGTCTGACTTTGAAACGGAGAAATGATTCGTTGAAACCCATACGCGTGATCGCTTCCTTTATTGTTGCCGTGGCCTTGACGCTGGTCGTCGCACCCGCCGCTTCGATTGCCCAAGGTTCCGGGAAGATATCGCTGGTTCGCGATGCGGAAATTGAAAATACCATCCGTATTTTCGCGAAGCCAGTGTTAGAAGCAGCCGGGCTGGAACCTGGCGCACTTTCGGTTCATCTCGTTCTCGACGACCGGCTAAACGCCTTCGTTGCCGGCGGGCAGCGTATATTCATCAATACGGGCCTGCTGCGCAACTCCGAGGATGCAAACGCGGTTATCGGCGTGCTGGCGCATGAAACCGGCCATATTGCCGGCGGACATTTGGCCCAGATGCAGGATAATCTGCGGAATGCCAGCGCGCAGTCCGTCATTGCGCTGGTTCTTGGCGCCGTGGCCGCCGGGGTGAGCGGCAATCCCGAAGCCCTGATTGCCGGCGCCACCATGGGCCAGTCCGCAGCTACCGGGTCTTTCCTGCATTATAATCGAAGCATGGAGAGCCAGGCCGACCAGGCTGCGCTGCGATATCTGGACGAGACCGGCCAATCGGCTCGCGGTTTGATGGATGTACTCACCAAACTGCAGAACCAGGAAGTGCTGGCCGCCGGTAGTCAGGATCCTTATCTGCGGACCCATCCGCTCAGTCAGGAACGGTTGGATACCGTGCGAACCCATGTGCAGCGGTCCCGCTATTCAGATATGGCGCCCGGCGATTTGCTGGACTATTTGCAACGCCGCATGCGCGGCAAACTGAACGGCTATGTCGATCCGCCGGAACGCACGCTAGCCCATTATAAGGCTGGCAACACCGATATCGAGGCGCGCTACGCGCGGATCTATGCGTTGGAAAAGCTTCACCGGACCGATGAAGCCGTAGTCGTTATCGACGGTCTCATTGCCGAGAAACCGAATGATGCGTTTTTCCACGAAACCAAGGGATATATCCTGTGGACGGCAGGGCGCATCCGTGAATCCATTGTCCCCTACCGGACCTCTGTCAAACTTGCCAACGGGCTGCCGTTGTTACGATTGAACCTGGCACATGCGCTGCTCGAGATCGATGGACAGGACGCCGCCCGCGAGGCCGTTGAGAACCTGGTCCAGGCGACTCAATTCGAACGAAACATGCCCCGGGCCTGGCGTTTGCTGGCGACGGGCTATGGCCGGATTGACGAATTCGGAGCCGCGGCCTACGCGCTTGCCGAGGAGGCGATGTTGCTGCGCGACCGCGAAGGCGTCGAACGCAATGTGGCCAAGGCGCTGGAATTGCTGAAACCGGGGACGCCCATGCATTCGCGCTCGCTGGATATCCGCAATCTTCTAGAGGGCATGAACAAACCGAGGTGATTGACCTGGATTAACCTGAAATTATCTTTAATGCAGGAATATTACCCTGCATCACAACTCGCGCCGCGGCTTGAAATCTGTTATTCTGTGCCGTTCTCGGGGCAATATTGGCGGCTGTACAAGGGATTTATCGATGAAGAATATTTCGGTTTTTGGAGCGCGAATCGCCGCGCTGAGCATAGTGATTTTGCTGGCAGCCGCACCCACGGCTTCGGCAGAGGGATTCGACGAATCCCAAAAGGCTGAAATAGAGAAGATAATCGGCGATTACCTAAGGGGAAATCCGGAATTTATTCGAGAATACCTTTTGGAAAACCCGGAAATACTGATCGAAGTATCGACCAAGCTGCGTGCCCGGCAAATTCAGCAGGAACGCGAAAGTGCGGCGGTGGCGATGGCGGCGCACAAGGAAAATCTGGAGCATCACCCGATGACGCCAGTGACCGGGAATCCAGACGGCGATGTCACGCTGATCGAGTTCTTCGACTACAACTGCAGTTTCTGCAAGCGGTCGTTTTCCTATATGCGTGAAATTGAGAAGGCTGATCCGAATTTGCGTGTCGTCTGGAAAGAATATCCTGTCTTGACCGGCCGCACACCGACGTCCCTAACCGCCGCCAAGGTCGCCATGGCCGCCGATCGGCAAGGAAAATATATCGAAACCCACAGGGCGCTGATGGACGTGCGCGGCGCGCTTACTTCAGACAAACGGGTTTTCGAACTCGCCGAAGGTGTCGGACTCGATATGAAAAGGTTGAAAAAGGACATGGAGGCGCCTGAGATCAGAAATTACCTGACAGAGACGCTCCAGATGGGCGAGGCTTTGCAGATCAAGGGAACGCCTACTTTTGCCGTCAACGGTTCGCTGATCGGCGGTGCGGTTCCTAAAGAGGTAATTCTTGCGGTCATCGCCGCGGCCCGCGCCGGTGCCTTGAAGCCCGGCGAGCTGACCGAGCAGGATCTGGGACTAATAGTCCAAAAATACGGGTCGTAACGAAGATTCGACCGGGTTGTAAATAGGAATTGGGGTGGCCATGTGGCCACCCTTTTCTTATTGGGCGTCCGGTTGCGCGTCCGGGGCGGCGCGGCTGAAGGCGGCCAGCGACTCGCATTCGGACTCAATCCGCAACAGGGCGGGATATGCAGACAGTCGGCAATCGAAACGCCGTGCGTTGAACAGTTGCGGGACGAGGCAGATATCGGCAAGACCCGGGCTGTCGCCATGACAGAAGCGGCCGGTGTCGGAGCTCGCGGCCAGGACGGCTTCCAGCGCCTCCAGCCCCTCGGCGATCCAGTGTCGATACCAGGCCAATTTCGCCTCCTCGTCGACCCCCAACTCACCGGCCAGGTAGCCCAACACGCGCAGGTTATTCAGTGGATGAATCTCGCAGGCGACGATCTGGGCCAACGCGCGCACCCGGGCGCGCTCGACCGGCTCAACTGGTAGAAACGGCGGTTCGGGATGGGTTTCCTCAAGATATTCCAGGATGGCCAGCGACTGGATCAGCTGGTTCGGCCCGTCTTCCAACACCGGCACCAGTTTCTGCGGGTTTCGAGCGGCAAAGGCCGGCTCTTTCTGTTCTCCCTTTGCGAGATGCACAAAACCATGTTCCACCTCCAGGCCCTTCAGATTGAGCGCGATCCGCACCCTGTAGGCCGCGGAAGAGCGGAAATAGCCGAATAATTTCATGTCTGGCCGCCTTCTTCGTCTTTGCCCGGCGGCCAAATCACCGGAAACCAGTCCTCGCGCATGCGGTCACCCGGGTTCAGCGCGATGCCCATCTCGGGATAGGGCGGCGAGGGCTTGCCGGGACGATCGCAGTAGCGCACATCATCGCCCAACCAACGGTGCGAAAAACCCCGCCGCCGGCCCGGCCCGGGGTTAGGCGGGCCGTTATGCAG
>CAXMQC010000369.1:0-3095 GCA_964195285.1 Akkermansiaceae bacterium | reverse complement strand
GAGTTTGAGCTTCGGGCCGGCGGGTTTTTCGATGACCTCGTCGGCCGTCTCCGGCTCGTCGAGCTCCATTTCCTCGATGCGGCCGGCGCGTTTGGAGACCTTCTCGGCCGAGATGCGGATTTCGCGCAAATCCCTCTCGGCGAGGCCTAAATGCTTCTGCAGATTGTCGACGCGGCCATCCAGCCTGCTAACATCCTGGGCCATCTTGCCGACCTCGGCCAGGATCAGCCCGGCCTGCTCGCGCATCTGGGCGTCCTTCAGCACGGCGCGGATGGTGTTCAGTGTCGCCATCAGGGTGGTCGGGCTAACGATATAGACGCGCGCCTTGTGCGATTTCTCGATCACCGCCGGCAGCTCGGCATGCAGTTCCGCATAGACCGCCTCGGACGGCAGGAACATCAGCGCCGAATCCGCCGTCTGGCCGGGGATGATATAGCGCTCGGCGATGTCCTTCACATGTTTCAAAACGTCGTTGCCGAAGGTCTTGCGGGCCGCGTTGCGGGCATCCTCGTCCTTGGCCGCGCGCAGTGCGTAATAGCTTTCCAGCGGGAACTTGGCGTCGATGGCGATGGTGCCCGGCGGGTTGGGCAGGTCCAGCAGGCAATCGGCCACCCGGCCGTTTTCCAGCTTGGCCTGGAACTTGTAGGCCGAGGGCGGCAGGGCGCTTTTGACCTGGTCTTCCAGCTGAACCTCGCCGAACGCGCCGCGCGCCTGCTTGTTCGACAGCACGTCCTGCAGGCTGACCACCTGCTGCGACAGCTTGGTGATGTTCTCTTGCGCCGCCTTGATGGCGCCCAGCCGCTCGCGCAAATCGTTCATCGTGGTCGAGGTCTGGGTGTTCTGCTTGGCCAGCGAGTCGCCGACCCGGCGCGTGACGTCGCTAAGCCGCCGATCCATCATCTCGGTCAGGGCGCGTTCCTGCCCCTGCATCTGTTCCGACATCTGCGACTGGGACATGACATGCTGTTCGGCGATCTGGCTGACCCTGACCGCCAGTTCCGAGGCGCTGTTGCGCTGGCCGCGCACCGCCAGGATCACCGTTATAAACGCACCGACCACGGCGAACGCCGCGACGCCGAGCGCCACCAGCAACGCGCTATCCAATTCCTTGAGATATTCGATCAAATCCAGCACCCCGGGAAACGACTCGGCGGAGTCTAACACGGACTTGCTGTCTTCTGCATAGTCCCGGCTTGACGCGAGAGAAGTTTCAACATACCTGTCAGTCGGCATTCAGACGCAACCCGCAGCATCGTTAGAGTACGAGTTATGGCCCTTCTATCCATCATCGTCGCGCCCGATCCAAGGCTGAAAGTGGTCTGCCGGCCGGTCGGCAAGGTCGATGCCGCGGTCGCGCGCCTGATGGACGACATGGTCGAGACAATGTATGAGGCGCCGGGCATTGGCCTGGCCGCGCCGCAAGTCGGGGTCCCGACGCGCGTTATCGTGCTCGATATTGCGCAAAAGAACAAGGGCGAGGCGCCGCACCCGTTTAAACTGGCCAATCCGGAACTGATCGCGACCTCCGATGAGCTAAAACCCTGGGAAGAGGGCTGCCTGTCGCTGCCCGAACATTACGCCGAGGTCACCCGCCCCTCGCGGGTCGCGGTGCGCTATCTGGATGAACATAACAAGCGACGGGAGATCGAGGCGGACGGCGTGTTGGCGGTCTGCCTCCAGCACGAGATGGACCATCTCGAGGGCATCCTGTTCGTCGATCATGTCTCGGCGCTGAAGCGCAACATGATCCTGCGCAAGCTGCGCAAGGCGAAAAAATTGGGGACGCTGGCTGCTGAATAGCTGTAGCTTTGTCCCGATGACTTACCGCATCGCCTATATGGGCACGCCGGATTTCTCGGTCGGTGCGCTTGCCGCGCTGATCGAGGCCGGACACGAGGTCGCCTGCGTCTATACCCAGCCGCCGCGCGCGGCCGGACGGGGCAAGAAGGACCGCCCCTCGCCGGTGCATGAATTCGCCACGCAGCGTAGGATCGAGGTGCGTCATCCGGCATCGCTGCGCGGCGCCGACGAACAGGCGGCCTTCGCGGCGCTGGAGTTGGACCTGGCGGTGGTCGCCGCCTACGGGCTGATCCTGGGGAAACCGATCCTCGAGGCGCCACGCCTGGGCTGCCTGAACATCCACGCCTCGCTGTTGCCGCGCTGGCGCGGGGCGGCGCCGATCCAGCGCACCATCCTGGCCGGCGACCGGACGACCGGCGTGACCATCATGCGCATGGACGAGGGGCTGGATACCGGGCCGATGCTGCTGCGCGAAGGCGTGACGATCGGGCCCGCGACCAATGCCGGCCAACTGCATGACGAACTGGCCGCCATCGGCGCGCGGATGATCGTCGCGGCGCTGGCCGGGCTGGAGGCCGGATCCCTGGACGAGATGCCCCAGCCGGACGAGGGCGTGGCCTACGCCGCCAAGATCGACAAGGCCGAAAGCCGCATCGACTGGACCCGCCCGGCGATCGAGATCGAACGCCAGCTTCGCGCCTTCGCGCCGGCCCCCGGGGCCTGGTTCGAACTGGACGGCGAGCGCATCAGGGCGCTGGCCGGGGTCGTTACCGATGACCGCGCGGCGCCCGGAACGGCGCTGGACGAGGCGCTGACGGTGGCCTGCGGCGAGGGCGCCCTGCGGCTTGTCACCGTCCAGCGCGCCGGCAAGGCCGCCATGGAGACCGCCGCCTTCCTGCGCGGCCGCGCGATCCCGGCGGGGACAATACTCGCGTGACCCGCTGGAAGATCACCATCGAATATGACGGTGCCGGATTCGTCGGCTGGCAACGCCAGGAAAATGGCCTTGGCGTGCAGCAGGCGCTGGAAAACGCGGTCGAGAAATTCGCCCAGCAGCGCGTCGAGCTGTTCGGCGCCGGGCGCACCGACAGCGGCGTCCATGCGTTGGGCCAGGTGGCGCATTTCGACCTCGACAAGGACGTCGACGCGGCGACGGTCCGCGACGCGCTGAACTACCACAGCAAGCCGCACCCGGTGGTGGTGCTGGACGCCGAGGCGGTGGACGACGAATTCCACGCGCGCTTTTCGGCGAAATCGCGCCACTATCTATACCGAATTCTTGCGCGGCGCGCGGC
>CAXMQC010000368.1:0-4920 GCA_964195285.1 Akkermansiaceae bacterium | reverse complement strand
TATCGTCGTCGAGCGGCTGCCCAACCCGCGCGGGATAGTAATCGGTGCCGCCGGCCAGCAGGATGCGGGGGCCCGCCGACAGTTCGGCGAGCGCTTCCTCAATCGTTCGTGGGCGCAAATAGCTGCCCATGGTCGCACCCCATAATCACGCGCGCCGCCGTGCAATGGGCCAAGCGCGGCATGGCAATTATCGTTCGTATGCGTATAGATTAGAAGCCTGCCGTGACCTCATGTCAAGGGCACCGCGGGCGATTACACCGACTCAGGTGATTCTTGCGAGGAGGGCGAGGAACTTCTCCTGTTCCTCTGGCGTCAACGGGTCAAGGGTTTCCGCGGTAACCTGCTTGCCCAGCGGGATCAACCGTTCGACCACCGACTCGCCCTCGGGTGTCAAGCTCAGGAGCGTGCGCCGACGATCGTCAGGATCATCCTTGCGTTTGATCAGGTCCTTGGCCAGCAGGCGCTGGGTCACGCCCTGGCTGGTCGCCGGGTCCATGGCTACCGAACGGCCAAGCCGGTTCTGCGAGACAGTTCCGAAATCGCGGATCTTGACCAGCGCCGCGAACTGCGGCGGGGTCAGCCCCTCGGTCATGATTTCCTGAAAAATTGCACTGGCGCGCTGATGCGCGCGGCGAAGCAAATGACCGATCTGGTCTTCAAGGACATAGCCATTGTCGGTGTCGGCCAACGTGGTTTCGACTTCAATCACTGTCTTTGGGTCCTTTGGCACCGCAGCATCTCAATTCATCAAATCATTGGCTGTCTAAATAGGCCTGATTCCTGGCCACGGCAAGTAACCCGTATGTGATCAAAGGACGGTGGTTCTACCGCGATTCGACCCATGATCCGCGGTGGCGACAAGTGTCAGGGATTGTTTTCAAGGCGGTCGAACGCCACCGTGAAATTCATCTGCTTTTGCCGCGCGCCGCACGCAAGGCCTGTTCGACGGGCATGGGCGCGCCATCGGGGCCATGAATTTCGATCGGCAGCCTGCGACCGGCGGCCTGCAGGACCAGGTTCGCGGTTCCCGGGCTGGCGCCGTCCCAAAAGGAGACGAGGCGATCGGCGTTGGCGACGATTTCGGCATTGCGGACCAGCCCTGCATTATGGCCCAGGCCGGCCCAGTCGGCCGGGAAGGTCAGGTTTGCCAGCCCCGCCGCCAGCGCGGCCTCTTCGGCCGCTGTATCGACGCCCGGCGCACCGCCCGAAACAATCACACTGCCCGCTGGCAGCTGAGCGACATATTCGCGCACGAGGTCGAGCCGTGAATATTCCTGCGACCCGACGATGGCGATGCGGAGCGGTTTCCCATCATTCGGCATGATGCGCGATATAGTATCGAACAAACCGCCTTGTAACTATAAAAAGGGTACAATTATTCGATATATCTGCCGGTCGCCACGACCGCCAGGCGCGGCGTTACCGAAAGCCACACTAAAACCTGCGACGCCGACACACTCGCCGAACTATGGCCCAACTTGCGGGCGGTACTGGAGGAGGCGGGAAATTACGATCCGCCGTTCGCCCTCTGTTAACACAGTTGTGCGATAAAACGGACAGGCAAGGGCCGGCTGTGTTAATCGCAGCAGACCGGGTAAAACCAAAGGTATCGGATGAACGAACCGGCATATTTCGGGCTCTCCGAGGGCGAGTTGCGAGAATTGGCACAGCGTTATCGCGCTGGGCTGGGCATCGTCGCGGTGGCATCGGGCGCAGCGGGTTCCGGCAAGTCCACGCTGGCCGCCCACCTTGCGATCCAGGCACCGCGCGTCGGTCTCGGGCCAATGGTGCTGATGGATGCGGCGCGGCGCGGCGGGCTAACCCAGTGGTGGGACCGCCGCCGAGGCCAGAAGCCGCAACTTTCGTCGCTGGGTGGCGCCTCGCGTCTCGCCGATACGGTGGACCGCCTGCATGGCATGGGCGCCAAGCTGGTCATCATCGATACCGGTCCCGACATGGACGACATGGTCGAACAGGTGCTGGCCATGGCCAGCCTTGTCGTTATTCCCTGCAGGCCGGAACGCAACGACCTTTTCGCCGCTGATATGACCTCGGAAGTAGCCCAGGTACTGGACACCAAGGGGGTCTTCGTCGTTTCGTCGGCGATCCGCGGGGGGCGCATGTCCGACCAGATCGCCGTGGAACTGGCCAAGCATGGCACGGTCGCGCCGACCACATTGTTTCGCCGGCCGGAAGTCGAGGAAGCCATGGCAAAGGGTCAGACGGTACTGGAATCCGACCCCGAGGGCGATGCCGCGAAGGAAATCGAACAGTTGTGGGAGTATATCCACGAACGGCTGGGTAAAATCGTTCAACTGAATTTCCCGTCCTGAGAGTCTGAGGGGGTTGCACCCCAACGCCCTTGTTCTTTTGCGGGGCGGGCGGTAAACCGGCGTTGGTATGGCGCTTGACCTTTCATACGAAGTTACCGGCAAGGGGCCGCCGTTGGTCATCCTGCATGGGCTGTTCGGCGCTCGGCGGAACTGGCGTGCGATTGCCAAGGGTTTGGCTGGCAACTACCGCATCTGGACATTGGATCTGCGCAATCACGGCGAATCGCCGTGGGACGATGACATGTCCTATGAAGCCATGGCCGGCGATATCCGCGCCTTCCTGGCCCGCCACCGGCTGGAAGGCGCGGCGGTTATGGGGCACAGCATGGGCGGCAAGGCGGCAATGGCGCTGGCGTTGACCACGCCTGATATCGTCGGGTCGCTGATCGTCGTCGATATTGCGCCGGTCGCACGTCCGCCCGACTTGCGCGCATACGTCCGGGCGATGTCGGATATCGACCTTTCGATGGTAACGCGCCGGGCGGAAGTCGGCGATCTGCTGGCCCCGGCGGTGCCAGACCGCCCGGTGCGGGCCTTCCTGCTGCAAAGCCTGGCGACGACGGAAGGGGCACTGCGATGGCAGTTGAACCTGGATGCCATCGACCGGCAAATGGATGTGATCGGCGGATTTCCCGATACTCTGCTAGAGCGACGCTATGACGGCCCGACACATTTTATCGCCGGTGCATTGTCGGCTTATGTGAAGCCCGAGCATCGCGATCTGATCCTGCGCCTGTTTCCGGCCACTGTGATGAGCGTCATCGCCGGCGCCGGCCATTGGGTGCATGCCGAGAAACCGGAATCCTTGCAACGTGCGGTGCGACGTTTTCTTGGCCAGCAGGCGTCGCGAGTCGCGGGTACGGGACAGCCTGAATAGATCGAGTCGTTACAAATTATCGTGGTCTGAAACTGGCCAAAGTTTCGTGCGGGGGCCATCCTGTCCAAACAACGCCTAATTGGCATCGATTCGGCGCCCGCGAATCGGCCATATCGCCAAATTTGTTGCATATCGGCAACAGTGCTTGAACAATCGACTCCCTCTATGTCGAATTTCTGTTGTGTTTTCCCTTGGGCAGGGTATAGAGTCCGATTCGTGGCGCCGACGACGCCGCCGGTCTTCAAGGGGATGGTTGGGGCCGGCCGCAAGCGAAAGGTCGCATCGCCGGTGACACGAGGGTACATGAAGAAGGATACGGCGTGAAAAGAACGTTGTAATTTAAAGTACAGAACTCAAAGACGGCGGCGGAGCAATCCGCCGCTTTTTTTTGTGCCACCGCATGTTATACCAAGGAGAGTTGCTTCAGACCCATTTGATGGGGCTTCGCGGCCCGACCGGGCAGGCGCGGCCCGCATCGGGCAAACGCCGCAACGCACCCGGCGGACCGCGAAGCCCCACCGGAGGCCGGTTTTTCTTGACCGCTGGCTGCGTCGTGGCCCGCTTGTGGCGCCCGGCGCCACGACGCGAACCACGCCTGACCAGCGGACAAGGGAAACCGGTCAAATGGGTCTTTATCAACGCTCCTTGGTATTATGCGAATAATCGCCGCGGAACAGCGGCCGGCAAGATATTGCGGCCTGTCCGTATGGTGGCGTGCCGGCCCGCCCTATCTTTTCATGGGTTTCGGGGTCGCCAATGGACAGGCGGCGGTCGCCGCGGTGGCTGGCTGGGCCGCATTGGCGGCGTTAATATCTGGCATGGACAGGTTTCCAGGGAAGCGCGCCATGGCCGACAAATCGTTTTCGCATCTCTTCCAGCCGCTGACGCTGCGCCACAAAACGCTGAAACACCGGCTGAATTTCGGCGCTCATACCGCCAATATGGCCGAGGCGGGTCTGCCGGGCGAGCGGCACCTCAACTATTACCTGGAACGCGCCATCGGCGGGGCGGCGATGATCGTGGTCGAGCCGGTGCCGGTGCATCGCACCGGGGTTTTGACCCGTGGCAATTTCCGCAATGACGACGACGGCATCATCCCCGCTTTCCGGCGCATCACCGACGCCTGCCACGAGTACGGGACGGTGATGATCCATCAGCTTTATCATGTTGGCGCCCATGGCGATGCCGACAATTCCTGGGCGCCGAACTGGTCGCCGTCGGGCCGGCCATCCTGGCATGACAGCGACGGCAGCCATGCGATGACGGTGGCGGAAATCGAGGAGCTGATCGAGGCCCATGCCCAGGCCGCGCGCCGGGCCCATGACGCGGGCTTCGACGGGGTCGAACTGTTCGCCAATTACCAGGCGCTGATCGAGCAGTTCTGGACACCCTGGTCGAATGCCCGCGATGATGAATGGGGCGGCAGTTTCGAGAACCGCATGCGGTTTTCGCGCCGCATTGTCGAGCGCATTCGCGAACTTGTGGGTGAGGATTTCATCATCGGGCTGGCCGTCAGCATCGACGCCGAGGTCGAGGTTACGCTGTCGATCGACGAGATGAAGACTATCCTGGCCTGGCATGACGAGCGCGGTTTGATGGATTACGTGACGGTCGGCACCGGCGGCTATTTCGACTTCTACAAACTGATGCCGACGGTGATGTATGAGGACAAGCTGGGTGCGCCCTTTGCCGAAGCCCTAAAACCGGCGC
>CAXMQC010000367.1:0-17613 GCA_964195285.1 Akkermansiaceae bacterium | reverse complement strand
CACCTTGCGTGCGTTCGAGGCCGCGGCCCGGCATCTCAGTTTCACCCTGGCCGCCGAAGAGCTTCACGTCACGCAGGCAGCCGTGAGCCATCAGATCAAGGCGCTCGAGGAGGCGCTGGCCGTGCGGCTGTTCCGCCGCTTGAATCGGGCCATCCGCCTGACCGAGGAAGGCCAGGAATTCGTCGGCGAGGTCCGCAAGGCGTTGAGCCATCTGGCGATCGCGGTGGAAAAACTCGCCGCGCCCGACGCGGGCGGCCCGCTGACAATCAGCGTGCTGCCATCCTTCGCATCGAAATGGCTGGTGCCCAGGCTGGGGCGGTTTCGCGAGAAACACCCGGAAATCGACGTGCGGATCAGCCCCTCTATACAGCTCACGGATTTTCAACGAGACGATGTCGACCTGGCGGTGCGTTACGGCAAGGGCGAATATGAAGGGCTGCACAGCGTCCGCCTGATGACCGAGGATATATTTCCGGTTTGCGGCCCGGCGCTGCTGGAAGGGCCGAACGGCATGCGCGAACCTGAAGACCTCCGCCATCACACGCTCTTGCATGATGACTCCTACGTGGACTGGACGATGTGGCTGATGGTTGCCGGCGTGCAGGGCGTCGATCCCCGCCAGGGACCGTTCTTTACCGACTCGGCGCTCGTCATCCAGGCCGCGGTCGAGGGCCAGGGGGTGGCGCTGGCCCGCGGTGCGTTGGCGGCCGGCGACATTGCGGCGGGCCGGCTGGTCAAGCCATTCAATATCGCAATTCCCACCAAATTCGCCTATTATGTGCTGAGTCCCAAGGCAACAAGTCATCATCCGAAAATCGCCGCCTTCAGGGAATGGCTGCTGGAAGAAGTGGCGGCTGACGATACTGCGCCACAGGTGGCCTCCGTCTAGAGCTTGGCACTCGTGGGAAAAGGCACCTTGTCTGATTGCAACTAGATCAAGTTATGGAAATGCAGGGCGTTAAGAACATTATCATCGGATCTATTCTCATGACCGCCGGCAGCGGCGTGATGATGGCCGTCGATCTCGGCGGCCTGTTGAAATATGGGGTCTGGTGCGTGATCGCCGTTGGCGCGGTTATGGTGGTCGGCAACCTTTACCAGTTTGTTGGCCCCGGTTCGGCCGGAGCGGACGCCGAAGAGGCCTACAAATCCAGCTCGACGGCCCGGCTGTTGATGCAAAGCATGCTGACCACCGCGGTCGCCGACGGCCATATCGACGATGAAGAGGTGGAGGCGATCGTCGATGCCTGCGAAACGGTTGTGCATGAGCATCTGGATCCCGACTCTGTTCGCCGACTCGCGACACTGGTCGAGCAACGGGGCGACGCCATACTGGAAGAAATTCGCTACGAGGGGAAGATGCTCAACCTCGATGCGCGTAAAGCGGTCATCAACGCCTGTGTCATGGTGTTGATGGCGGATGGAACAGACGACATCCGCGAAACGGCGGCGGTAAATGCGATCGGCCGGCAGCTTGGTTTTTCAGACGCCGAAACGCAGGCGATCGTTGCCGAAATCATGCCCGCCGCGGACGGCTGAACGGTCTGTCCGCTACCGGCGGCCGTTGGCCAGCTTAATCGCGTCGGGATGCGCACGCAGGCGGGCCATGGCGATGACACCGACCAACGGGCCGACCGCCAGGGCCGCAAAGGCGTAACGCCAGCCAACCACCTCGACCAGCCAGGGAATCATATGGATGGTCGTCAGGGTCAGCAGGAAGCCCATGCTGGTCTGGACAGTCAGCATGGTGCCGACCAGATTGCGGTCGCTAAGCTCGGCGACACTTGCCGAAAACTGCGGCGAGTCGGCAACCACGGCGAAGCCCCAGACGATGCATAACGCGACCAGCCAGGTCGGGTCGCCCCCGTAAAGGAACCCGACCACCAGCGAGCAGGCGCCACTGACCGCCATGGCCAGGATGGTCAGCGTGGTGCGTCCCATGCGGTCGGCGAACAGGCCGCCCAGCACACAGCCAACGCCGCCCGCCCCGATAATTGCGAAGGTCGCCAAAGCGGCGTAGGTCGAGGCCGCGCCGCCCTCGCCCATCGTCTGGGTGAAGCTGGCATTCAGGAACACGCCGACCCAGGCCCACATGGCGTACAGCTCCCACATATGACCCAGATAGCCGATATTGGCGAGGCGCAGCGACGGGACCCGGAAACCGGCCAGCGCATGCGCCGGATCGAACGGCGGCGCCTTGCCGATATTGGGTCCGACACCGGCAAACAGGATGGCGAACGCCGCGACCAGCGCCGAAAGCGACGCGGCCCCCAGCGTGAACCGCCACTCGATGCCGCCAAGCGCGTTGAACAGATGCGGCGCGGCGGAACCAACCGTCAGCGCCCCGACCAGCAGACCGACCAGAAATCCCATATCTCCCTTCGCCCAGGTCGTCGCCAGCTTCATGCCCACGGGGTAAATGCCCGCCATGCAGACGCCCGTCGCGAAACGCAGCAGAATAACCGCAAACGAGGTCGGTTCGACCAGCAGGATCATGGCGTTGGCGGCCGCGGCTACGAGTGCCGAGGCCATAAAGAAGCGCCGCGGGTCGATTCTGTCGGCCAGGCTTAAGAAGGCGCTGAGCAGGGTACCGACGACGAACCCGGCCTGCACCGCGCTGGTGAACAGCGACGCCGTCGTCCCATCCAACCCGATTTCCGCCTTCAACACAGGGACCACGGCCGAGGCCGAGAACCACAGCGCCATGGCCGCGATCTGGCAAAAGGCGATTAGCGCCAGCGAGGCGCCGCGTCCGGTGTGCATCTTAGTTTTCTGCCCCTCTCACCCGCCTCGATGATCACAGCCTTATCACATTGCGACGATTCGGTCGCCGCGAAATGGCTTGCCGGGGTTGCGCACCGGCGACGGAGGTATTAACTCGAGGGGACGGATTGTCTTTGCGAGAAGCAGGCAGATATGGCGGAACAGCACCACACCAAAATCCTCATCATCGGGTCGGGCGCGGCGGGGTATACGGCCGCGATCTACGCGGCGCGCGCCAACCTTGAGCCACTCCTGGTGGCGGGGCTGGAGCCGGGCGGCCAGTTGACCATCACCACGGACGTTGAAAACTATCCCGGATTTGCCGATGTGGTGCAGGGTCCATGGCTGATGGAACAGATGCAGGCCCAAGCCGAAAATGTCGGCACCAAGGTTCTTCACGACATCATTACGGATATCGATCTGTCGAAGCGCCCCTTCACGGCAACGGGCGATTCAGGCGACAGTTATGTCGCCGATACGGTCGTCATCGCGACGGGCGCAAGGGCGCGCTGGCTGGGGCTGGAGTCGGAACAGAAATTTCAGGGCGGTGGTGTGTCGGCCTGCGCAACTTGTGACGGGTTCTTTTACCGCGACAAGGACATCGCGGTTGTCGGGGGGGGCAACACGGCGGTGGAAGAAGCCCTGTTCCTCACCAAATTCGGCAAGAAGGTCTATCTGATTCATCGCCGCGACGAATTGCGTTCGGAAAAAATCCTGCAGGACCGCCTGTTCAAGAATCCCAAGATCGAACCGATCTGGGATACCGTGGTCGAGGAAATCCTGGGCGAGGAAATGCCGCCGGTGGTGACCGGCCTCAGGCTGAAGAACGTTAAGTCGGGCGAGATCGGCGAACTCCCCGTCGACGGCGTCTTTATCGCCATCGGCCATACGCCCGCCAGTGATATCTTCAAGGGCCAGGTGGATATGGACGAAGGCGGCTATATCCACACCAGCCCCGATTCGACCGCCACCAACATTCCCGGCGTATTCGCCGCCGGCGACGTGAAGGACAAGATCTATCGCCAAGCGGTCACGGCCGCCGGCATGGGCTGCATGGCCGCGCTGGAGGCCGAACATTTCCTGTCCAACGAGGCGCACCAGCAGAGCGAAGCGGCGGCGGAATAACAGTAAGTTTTTTTTGCGGGTTTTGTGGGAATTCCCACAGACCTAGCTGTGCCCTACGGTTAGGCTGACAATATAGGGACCCGACGGCTACAGCACCTGCTCAAAGGTCCAAATCAATTTTTCGATGACCCGGCGGAGCCTACAGGGGGGGTGGGGCTCCGTTCGGGATATTTTTTGAGGACACAGTATTGGCTGTCGCGAACAATTTTCGCGAAAAGAAAATTCTTGGTATCTGGCTGTTCTGACGGGTGACCTTGGTGCCAACCCCTAAAACAATTTCGATACGGTCTTGCGATAACAATCCTCGATGGCGTCGGCCTGGATATGGCGGCCGTCCTCGACCACCCATCGGCCACCGGCGAGAACCCGCTTGACCAGCGGCGCATTGCCGGCAAAGACCAGACAGTCCAGAATATCGTCGCCGGACCGGCCTTCCAGCAGGACATGATGGTGATCGAGGACCAGCAGGTCTGCGCGATGATCGTCGGCGATGGCCCCGACCCGCTGGCCGAGCGCCCGCGCGCCGCCGGCCAGTGCCGCGCGCCACAGCGATCCGCCGACCGACGGGTTGTCATCGTCCGCCGTTACATTGCGCCGCCGCTGCACCAGCCGCTGCCCGTATTCGAGCCAACGCAACTCCTCTACCGGGCTGACCGAAACATGGCTGTCCGAACCGATACCGAAACTGCCGCCAAGGTCCAGGAAATCCCGCAACGGAAACAGCCCATCGCCCAGATTTGCCTCGGTGGTCGGGCATAGCCCGGCGATGGCGCCACTGGCCGCGATCCGGTCGATCTCGCCGCGGGTAACGTTGGTGGCATGGACGAGGCACCAATGTTCATCGACCGGAAAATGCTCATACAGCCATTCGACGGGTGTCATCTGGCTCCAATCGTAGCATTCCGTCACTTCGCGGATCTGTTCGGCAATGTGGATATGTATGGGCGCATTGGCGTCCCGCGCGGCCAATCCCGCGGTCGCCTCACGGATATCCGGTTCCCCGGCCGCGCGAAGCGAATGGATGGCAAGGCCGGTCCGATTGAACAGCCGGTCGGCAAATCCATCCTCGACCGCCGTGGCGACCTCTTCCATGAAGGCCGGGTCGCCTCGAAACCTTTCCTGTGCCGGGCTCAGCGCCGCACCATCAAAGCCGCCTTGATTGTAGAGCACCGGCAGCAGGGTTATCGCGATGCCCGACGCCTCGGCGGCCCGCGCAACGCGCAGCGCTGTTTCGGCCGGCTGGTCGTAACGCCCGCCATCGGGTTGGTTGTGCAAATAATGAAATTCCGCGACCGAGGTATAGCCCTGGCAGAGCATTTCGGCGTAAAGCTGGCCGGCGATCGCCTCTATGTCGTCGGGACCTACTTTGGCGACCAGTCCGTACATGGTCTGGCGCCAGGTCCAGAAACTGTCATCCTTGCCGCCGGCCCGTTCCGCCAGCCCCGCCATCGCGCGCTGGAAGGCGTGGGAATGCAGGTTGGGCATGCCGGGAATGACGATCTTGGCACAGTCGTCACCGCCGGCTTTCGCGTCCTGCTCAATTTTCAGGATGCGGCCATCGGCGGGGCTATAGTGAATCAGTACATTTCGCGCCCAGCGGTCAGGCAGCAGTGCCTGTTCCGCGAACAATGTTTTATCTGACGACCCCGGCATATGTGACAGCCTCCCGTGCCGCACACCGCTACGCTTGCGCGGGCCACTTCCCCTCGTCCATAACGATAGTGCGGAATTTTGAAAAGGGCACGCACTATGTTGGATGCCATCTGGCTCGGTGGTGATATTGCCACCATGGCGACGGCCGCCGCCCCATGGGGCGCCATCCGCGACGGCGCGCTCGGGGTGAAGGATGGCCGCGTCGCCTGGATCGGACCGCGCGCCGCCTTGCCCGGGCTGCCCGACAGCTTGGCGCGCGAGGTCCACGACTTTTCGGATCAATGGATCACACCCGGCCTGATCGACTGCCACACCCATCTGGTTTATGGCGGCGATCGAGCGCGCGAGTTCGAGATGCGCTTGCAGGGGGCCAGCTACGCGGAAATCGCCCGGGCCGGCGGCGGAATCGTCTCGACAGTCAAGGCGACGCGCGCGGCGGATGAGGCGGCGCTACTGGACTCGGCGGCGAAACGGCTGGCGGCGCTGACGAGCGAAGGTGTCACCACGATCGAGATCAAGTCGGGTTACGGGCTGGACCTCGAGACCGAGTCGAAGCAATTGCGTGTCGCCCGCCGCCTGGGCGAAGAGGCCGGCGTCACGGTCCGCACCACCTTTCTGGGCGCCCATGCGCTGCCCACCGAATTCGATGGCAGGCCCGACGATTACATCGATTTCGTCTGCGCCGAATCGATGCCGGCCGCGGCCCAGGCGGGACTGGTGGACGCGGTGGACGCTTTTTGCGAATCGATCGGCTTTTCGCCGGCCCAGACCGAACGCGTGCTGGCCCGGGCGGCGGAACTGGGCCTGCCGGTAAAGCTGCATGCCGACCAGCTGTCCGATCTCGGCGGCGCGGCATTGGCGGCCCGCCATGGCGCGTTGTCGGCTGACCATCTGGAATACACCGCCGAGGCGGGGGTGAAGGCCATGGCCGGGGCCGGCACGGTCGCCGTGTTGCTTCCGGGCGCCTTCTATACGCTGCGTGAGGCGAAACTGCCGCCAATCGACTATTTTCGGCAGCATGGCGTGCCAATCGCCATCGCCACCGACAGCAACCCGGGCTCGTCGCCGGCCACGTCGATCCTGCTGATGCTCAACATGGCCTGCACGCTGTTTCGCATGACCCCCGAGGAGGCGCTGGCCGGCGCCACCTGCAACGCCGCCAAGGCGTTGGGCCTGCAGGCGACACATGGGGGCCTGGCCGAGGGCAAAATCGCCGATTTCTGTATTTGGGACATCACCGATCCGGCCGAACTCGCCTACCGCATCGGCTTTAACCCCCTGGTCCACCGCGTTTGCGCGGGGCGAAAGACCGAGCGGTAGAATCCCTGGATGAGACCTTGAACCCAGATTGGCGATTGACCGGATTTCGATCATGCAGGCCGCATTAACGTGATCGTCACAATTGCCCGGCTAATGTTCCGCCGATGTTAAAACTGGCCCAGTGGACCGGCAGTGTCTTTTCTCGACAAAATTAAGGAACCCGAGCTCAAGGAGCTCTTTTTTTACTGGCTGGAAAAGCGGGCCGGCCGGGTCATTCCGTTGCGTGTGGACATCGGGCCTGGCGACATCGGGCCCCAACATCTGCCGCATTTGTTCATGTACCGGAAAGAGGCCAGCGGCAGGTTCCGCTGCATTCTGGTGGGAACGGAAATCGTCAAGATATTCCAACGCGACGAGACGGGCTTGTACCTGGACGAAATCCTGCCGGCACACTCCAGCAAAGCGCGGCTCAGGCTGTTTGCGCGTTGCGTCGATGAGCAGCGGCCGGTTTATTACGGAGGTCCGGCCCTGATCCCGACACGTGATCGCAGGCGTGTCGGGAGGCTCTTGCTGCCTCTGTCATCGGACGGCAAGATTGCGGACCACGTCTTCGGTATCGTCAGGTTCGGCCCGATCCTGGACAGGTTGCCGGGAGGCACGCCATTTCCAAAGATCGAGGAACCGACAGCCATCGCGGTCGCAAGCAACAAGGACATGCTGGCTGTTTCCAGGTGACGGGACCCGGTGCCGACCGCCACTCGACTAACCGCCCAGCTGCTCGAGCCGCTGGCGAATGAATTCCCTGTCGGGACTGTCTTCGGGGATTTGGGCGTATAACCGTTCCAGCAGTTCGCGGGCCTCGGCCATGTTGCCGGCCGCGGCCTCGGCGTTACCAAGGAACCACAGCGCTTCCGTATGGTCGGGCGCCAACTCGAGGATGCGGCGCAGGATGGCGATGGTTTCTCCATTGTCCTCGCCACCGTTGGCGTCACGGATAGCGCCGGCCTGCAGCGCCAGAACATCCGGATTGTCCGGAGCCAGCCGGACGGCGTTCTCTATGGCCTCGCCCACTTTGTCCGTCTCGCCGAGCACAGTGTAGGAACGCGCCAGCATCATCCAGCCTTCGAGATCGTCCGGATCAACCTTCAGCCGCGCCGCCAGCCGATCCACCATCGCGCCGACATCCGGGGCCTCGACCGCACCTTCGGGGATGTCGAGCTGTAATTCGGCGCCAAGATCGACCAGCGTTCTGGTCGGGAAGGGCGCCTCGGCAAAGGCTTCCAGCGCGCTGTTCAGGGCATCTTGCGCCGCGTCGCGCTCGCCCAGCACCATGCGGGCCCGGATCAGCCGCTCCCAACCCTCAAGGTCCATCGGATCTTCGCGCAACCTTGCGTCCAGCCCGTCCACCATCTCGCGGATCATCGCATCGCGTTCGGCGGGCGTCATGCCTTCCACTTCGGCGCGCTGCTCGGGCGTGAGTTGCGGCGCACCGCCGCCGCGCCCCGGCATCGGTTCCGGTATTACCTCGGCGGCATCAAGGCCGAGATCCGCCGCCGCCCGGGCCAGGTTCTCGCGGATGACGCCCAGCCAGGGCGCATCCGCCGGCGACGCGGCAAGCAACGCCGCCCAGCGGTCCAGCGCCTCGCGTGTCCGGCCGGCCTGATAGTCGCCCAGGGCCAGATAGAAATGCGGCCTCGGATCGTCGGGAGAGGTCGCCAACACTGCCTCGAAGATGGCGCGGGCCTCCGGTGTGACCGATCCCTGCGCCGCCATTATCAGTGTCTCGGCGAAATCGCCGTCTATTTCGGCCGCGACCGGGCCGAGGCCAATGGCCTTGCGATAGGCCGACACGGCGTCACCATACATCGCAATAGACTTGTAGGCGTTGGCCAGCCGCAGCCAGGCGTCGGCGTCGCCGGGATTGGCCTCGGCCACTTTCGCCAATGCGGCGACCTGTTGCCTGATGCGCTGGTCGTCATCGCCCGGGACCGGCAGGTCGGTACGCTGGGCCAGCGGCATATCCGGCGTCCCCGGCGCGCCGGTTTGCAGGTACATCAGCACCGCGCCGACGGACAGGATTATGACCACGGCGCCGGCAAGTATCGGGCTACCCGTCCCGCCGCCGGCCGGTTCACGCGCCGCCTGTTTCTGCAGGCGCGTATCGGCCGCCAGCATGCGCCGGGCGATCTCGGTGCGGGCCGCCGCCATTTCGTCACCGGTTATGACGCCGCGGCCCTGGTCGCGCTCGAGCTCGGCAAGTTGGTCGCGATAGACTTCGAGATCGTATTCGGCGGCCACCGCGCCACCCGCCTGCTTGCGCAGAAGGGGCAGCACCAGCACAGCGCCGGCGCTGGCAATCATCAGGGCGGCTATGATCCAGAATGTCATTCGGCCTGAAGCCCGCGAATGATCGGCAGGAGTGTACTGTTCAGCGTTTGCCCATAGATCGGCCCGATATGCTTGTACCGAATGCGGCCCTGTTTATCGATGATGTAGGTCTCCGGCACGCCATAGACGCCCCAGTCGATCCCGACCCGGCCCGACAGGTCCCAGCCGATGCGCGTATAGGGATTGCCAAGCTCCGTCAACCAGGCCGCAGCGTCCGCTTTTTCATTTTTCCAGTTCAACCCGAAGACCGGAACGATCCCCTCATCGGCCAGCCGGGTGATCAACGGATGCTCGGCCCGGCAGGGCACGCACCAAGAGGCGAAGACGTTGACCATCACCACCTCGCCGCCGAAATCCGCCGTGGCCACGCCGGGCACGCCTTCAAGCAGGGGCGGCAACTCGAACTCCGGCACCGGCTTGTCGATCAGCGCCGAGGGGATTGCCTTCGGATCCTTGCCCAGGCCGATCGCGAAATAGACCGACAGCCCCAGAAACACCAGCAAGGGCAGCAGGTAGAGAAAATGCCGAAACGTCATGGACTATTCGGCTCCGGCCAACTGCCCGGCGGCTGGCGTGGCACGGCGTTTCGGCGCGCCGACGCGCAAGCGGCGGTCGCTCAGCGACAGGGCGCCGCCCAGGATCATTATCAGGGTCCCCATCCACATCCAGGGCACCAGCGGGTTGTGATAAATTCGGGCGACCCAGACGCCATCGGTCTCGTCGCCCAGCACTACATATAGATCCTTCATGAAAGTGGTATGGATGGCGGCCTCGGTGGTCTCGCGCTGTTGCACGAAAAAGCGCCGATTCTCCGGCTCCATCACGGTATAAACCTCGCCGTCGAGGCGCACCGTGAAGATGCCGCGCTCGATGAAATAGTTAGGGCCACGCAGGTTATCGACTTTGTCGAGCGTGAAGCTGTAGCCGGCAACTTCGATGGCGTCGCCCGGCTTCATCTCCCGGATCGCCTCGGTGCGCCACAACGAGGCGCCGACGATTCCGGCGATGCCCACCGCCAGGCCGAAATGCGCCAACGTCATGCCCCAGGCCGACCGCGGCAAGTTGACGGCACGCCGCAGGCTGTCACCAGGGGACACCCGGCCCAACCCGATCCGTCCCACAAGTTCGGTAACGGTCGCCGCGCCGAGCCAGGCGGCCAGGCCGACACCGGCAAATCCCAGCAGTGTATTGTCCCCGGCAAGCCAGGTGGCGGTTACGGCGATAACGACCGCCGCGACCATCGCGAATTTGAGGCGATTCTTTGCGCTGCCAAGATCGGCGCGTTTCCACGCGAGCATTGGACCGAAGCCCGCGACGATCATTAGCGGTACGTAGAGTTTGGAGAAAATGAAATTGAAGAAGGGCGCGCCAACGGAGACCTTACCCATCTCAAGCACGTCCAGGAACAGCGGAAATAGCGTGCCGAGCAGCACTGTTGCGGCGGCAACGGATAGCAGCAGATTGTTTACGATCAAGCCGCCCTCGCGGCTGACCGGGCGGAACATCCCGCCGGCTTGCATGGCCGGGGCGCGCACCGCGAACAGCGCCAGGCTGCCGCCGATGGCGGCGACCAGCAGAAACAGGATGAACAGGCCGCGTTCGGGATCGGTGGCGAAGGAATGGACCGAGGTCAAAACGCCGGACCGAACCAGGAAGGTGCCGATCAGGCTCAGCGAGAAACCGATAATGGCCAGCAGGATAGTCCATGCCTTCAGGGTATCGCGTTTTTCCACCACGATGGCCGAATGCAAAAGCGCGGTGGCAATCAGCCAGGGCATGAAACTGGCGTTCTCGACCGGGTCCCAGAACCAGAACCCGCCCCAGCCCAGTTCGTAATAGGCCCACCAGCTGCCCAGAACGATGCCGCCGGTCAGGAAGGACCAGGCGACCAGCGTCCAGGGTCGCACCCAGCGCGCCCAGGCGGCGTCCACCTTGCCCTCGATCAGGGCGGCGACGGCGAAGCTGAAGGCGGTCGACAGGCCAACATAGCCGGCGTAGAGCATCGGCGGATGGAAAGCGAGTCCCGGGTCCTGCAACAGCGGGTTCAAATCGTTGCCGTCCGCCGGCGCCGGGAAGATGCGCTCGAACGGGTTGGAGGTCAGCAGCATAAAGGCCAGAAATCCGACCGCGATTATCGCCTGTACCGCCAGCACGCGCGCCTTCAGTGTCGGGGGCAGGTTGCCGCCAAACAATCCCACCATCGCGCCGTATAGCGCCAGGATCAGGACCCACAGCGGCAGCGAGCCTTCGTGATTGCCCCACACGCCTCTGATCTTATAGAGCATGGGCTTCAGCGAGTGTGAATTGGCGACCACGTTGTAGACGCTGAAATCGCTGGCCACATAGGCATATGTCAGCGCCCCGAAGGCGACCAGGATCAGCGCCAGCTGCGCCGAGGCGGCCGGCCCCGCCATCGCCATCATGCGCCCGTCGCCGCGCGCCGCGCCGACCATCGGAACGATGCTCTGCGCCAGCGCCACCATTAAGGCCAGCACCAGGGCGAAATGTCCCAGTTCGGCGATCATTGCGTGCCGCCCTCTTGCCAGTGGCCGGATTCCTTCAGCTTGTCGGCCACTTCCTTGGGCATGTAGTTCTCGTCATGCTTGGCCAGCACCGATGTAGCCTCCAGACGGCCGTCCGGCAGCAGGCTGCCCTCGGCGACGACGCCCTGCCCCTCGCGGAACAAGTCGGGCAGGATGCCGGTAAAGGTAACGGGCAGTTCCGCGGACAGGTCGGTAACAACGAAGCGCACCGTGGTGCCGTCCTTTTCGACACTTCCATCGGCCACCAGCCCGCCCAGGCGCACCCGCTGGCCCGGTTTCACATCCTTTTCCGCCAGATCACTGGGCGTATAGAAAAAAACCAGACTGTCCTGCATGGCGAACAACGTCAGCCCGGTCGCAAGACCCAGCATTGTCATCCCGGCCAACACAATATAAAGCCGCCGCGTCTTACGCGTCGCGGCGCGACTGGTTCTGGGTTTCGGCGGCGTGGCCTGACTGGTCAAGATGGTGTCTCCGTCACGTCTTGCCGACCCTTGCGGCGGCCGGCGCGCAGCAATTCCACCTGCGCCTCGCGCCGGCGCATGCTTTTCCACGACAGGATCACCAGGCCCGCCAACAATATGGCCGCAGCCCCGTAGGCCGGCCAGATGAAGGCGCCATATCCGCCCATTGCGAAAAATTCACTCATGCCAAATGCTCAGCCATGGGTCAGTCCCAACTGCAAGTTGCGGATCCGCGCGCCGGCGATTTCAGACCTGAGACGCAGGATCCCGACGCCGACATAAAACAGAGTGAAGGCGATCGCCATGAAGATCAGCGGCCGCAACATCGCCGGATCGATCGCCGGCCCATCCAGCTTGACCAGGCTGGCCGGCTGATGCAGCGTGTTCCACCAATCCACCGAAAATTTGATGACCGGCAGGTTCACCGCCCCGACCAGCGCCAGGATCGCCGCCGGTTTGGCGCCCCGTGCCGGATCGTCGAAGGCATTCACCAGCGCGATATAACCGAGATACAGGAAGAACAGGATCAGCACCGAGGTCAGCCGCGCATCCCAGACCCACCAGGTGCCCCACATCGGCTGGCCCCACAGCGAGCCGGACAACAGGCAAACGAAGGTGAAGACGGCGCCGATCGGCGCGCTGGCCCGCGCGATCATGTCGGCCAGCGGATGTTTCCAGATCAGCGATGTGGCGCTGGCCACCGCCATGCTGGCATAGATCATCATCGCCATATAGGCCGCGGGCACGTGGATATACATAATCCGCACGGTCTCGCCCTGTTGGTAGTCGGCGGGCGACGTGACCAGCGCCTGATACAATCCCGCCCCCAGAAACAGCACGGCAAGACCCGCCGTCCATGGCAGGATCGCATTGGCGACACGCATAAAGCGGGTCGGATTGGCAAATCGGTGCATCATTGTCGTGCCCTTATATAGTGCGCCCGGCGCCCGCGGTCCAAGATTCTCCTTCCAGACACACAAATCCTTGATCCAACGCAACATTTCGATAACCAGCATCAATCCTTTCACCAAAAAAGTGTGCTTGTAACGCCTCATTAACATTTTTAAGAGAACATCCGATCACTGCCGAAGGAAAATTCATAAATACAAAGTTCATATTGAAGGGGTTTTGTCATGAAAAGCTTTGGTTCGTTGCTTCTGTTTTTTGGAATTGGCAGCATTGTGCTGAATTTGGCCGGCTATGAGTTCAGTTTTCTTATGTGGATCGACAATTGGGGTGAAATGGCCGGTTGGGCGATCCGCGGCACCATGATCGTTGCCGGTGGCGTTCTCTATTTCCTCTCGTCAACCGACGAGCCGGAGAAAGAGGCCACGGAAGCCGAACAGACTAGACCCGCGTTACCTCAGACTGTGCCGCAGCGCTGCTGCCGCCGCCCAGGGGGCGAGCGGCAGGGCGGCTGCGAGCATGGCGCCCAGGATCAGCAAATGCGGCTTCGGGCTTAAATCCATAATCGCGGCGTCGACCGCCGCCACCGCGAAAATCAGCACCGGAATATAAAGCGGCAGCACCAGCAGCGAGATCAGCACGCCGCCCCTGCGCGCGCCCAGCGTCAGCGCCGCGCCGACGGCGCCGATCAGGCTGAGCGTCGGGGTTGCCAGCGCCATCGAGACGATCAGAACCCCATAACCCTCGCCAGGCATGTTCATCAGCGCGGCCAGCACCGGTGCGGTGACGATCAGCGGAAACCTGGTCAGCAACCAGTGCGCCACGATCTTGGCCAGCACCACCAGTTCCAGCGGGGCCGGCGTCAAAAGCAGCAGATCGACCGACCCGTCATCGTAATCCGACTGGAACATCCGCTCCAGCGACAGCATAACGGCCAGCAGCGCCGTCACCCACACGACGCCGGCGGCGATGCGCGCCAGTATATTGGGTTCCGGCCCGACCCCCAGCGGGAACAGCGTCACGGTAATCACGAAGAACGAAACCACCATGGCGACGTCGGTGCCCTGGCGCAGCGCCAGCCGCAGTTCGCGCATGACGAGGTGGCGGAAGATCCGCATCATGGCGCGCCCTCTGCCTCGTCGAACACATGCCGGTTCGCCGCGTAATCAGACAGATCGAGCCGGTCTTCGTCGCCGCCCAGATCGACCGGTTGATGGGTCGCCAGAACGGCCAGACCGCCGCCCGCGCGGTGAGCCGCCACCAGCCCCTCGAGAAGGCCGATGGCGTCGCGGTCCAGCCCGACCGTGGGCTCATCCAGCAGCCACAGCTCGGCCGCGCCGGCCACCAGCCGCGCCAGCGACAAGCGGCGGCGCTGGCCCGACGACAGGAACTGCGCCGGGGTATCCGCCAGCCGCCCGATGCCGACCGCCTCCAACGCCGCCTCGACGCGGTCTTGCGGACCTTTCAGGCCGGCCCAGAAGGCAAGATTTTCCCGCACCGTCATGACCGGTTTAATGGCATTCTGGTAGGCCACATAATGGAGCCGGGCGTGATGTCCCTCGGGATCTTCGGCAACCGGTTCGCCATTCCAGGCCAGATCTCCGTCCACCGCGGCCAGCAATGTCGCCATGATCCGGATCAGGCTGGTCTTTCCACTGCCGTTGGGGCCGGTCAAGACCAGCGCACCGCCGCTTTCCACGGCGAAATCCAGGGCCTCGAATACGAAGCGTTCGCCCCTGAAGCAAGTCAGCGCCTGGCCGGCGAAGCGGTTGGTCATGGAGATGCGTCCCGGATATCGAAAAAAGGTTTCGCAAGAAGGATTATTACGTCAGCCGCCGATCCGCAACCACGCCCATTGGCGAGCGGGTCATAGTACCAAGCCGACAGGCGACGTAATACGGGATGAATTGCGGACAAAGAAATGGCGGTTGCCGGGGGTGGGCCGGCAACCGCCACGTAACAGGCGACCCCTTGGATACGGTCGCGAAATAGAGGCTGTCAGGGTTAGCCTCGACTGAGAGGGGAGGTCTCAGTGGGCACATAACACACCTGCTTTGTGGTCTAGATTTGCCGGAAATGTGGCAATATTGTGGCGAAGTTGTCCATTTTTGTTAAAATTCAATTAAATACAACGCATCATCATATAATTCGTTGTTATCTATACCATATTGCACTTCCTATTCATACTTTCGAGTGTCCTCTATTACCTTGCCATCGTCTAAAATTTTATCTTTTGCCACAATTCGGACCTCCGCGCGCACTTTAATTTCGGCCAGAATGCTGTCGGATATTTGCGCGGCGATTTGATCGTCGCCTTCCTCGATCTCGCACAGAAATTCCGCCGAATCTTTTCCGCCGGCATTTCCGACCACCAGGCGGGCCCGCAGGATCGCCGGATGGCGCTTCACGACGCGGTCGATCTGGGCCGGGTGGACGAACATGCCGCGGATCTTGGTGGTCTGGTCGGCGCGTCCCATCCAGCCCTTGATTCGGGGCGCGGTGCGACCACAAGGACTGGCACCGGGCAGGATCGCCGACAAGTCCCCGGTCGCGAACCTGACCAGCGGATAATCGCGATTCAAGGCCGTCACCACGACTTCACCGACCCCGCCATCGGGCACCGGGTCGCCGGTGCCCGGGCGCAGAATCTCGACAATGATTCCTTCATCCAGGATCATCCCCTCCATGGCCTCCGATTCATAAGCGATAAGGCCCAGATCGGCGCTGCCGTAACATTGCAGCACATCGACGCCTCGTTCCCGGACTTCCTGGCGCCGCGGCGGCAGCAGCGCCCCGCCGGACACGATCGCCTTCTTCAATGTGGGCAGGGGCATGCCCATTTCGCTCGCCTTATCGAGGATTATCTTGAGAAAATCCGGTGTGCCGGTATAGCCGTCGGCGCCGAAATGGGCGATCGCCTGGACCTGCATTTCGGTCTGGCCGACGCCGCCGGCGCAGACCGCGCAGCCCAGCGCATGGGCCGCTGATTCGAACATCGCGCCGGCCGGGGTGAAGTGATAGGCGAAGCAGTTCTGGACAATATCACCCTTGCGGAACCCGGCGGCGAACAGGGCGCGGGCGAAGCGCCACCAGTCCGCGCCATGGCCTTCCGGATCGGCGATCGGCCCCGGCGACATATAAAGCCGCGCCAGGTCGTGCGCGGGTGTCGTCGTCAGCCCGCCGAAGGGCGGCTCCGCCTCCTGCAATTCGATCAGATCCGACTTGCGCGTCACCGGCAGTTTCGCCAATGCCTTGCGCGTTGTCACATCGTCCGGCTCGACGTCAGCCAGGATCCTGGCAAATCCCGGCGCGTTTGCCTTGGCATGGCCGATGGCCTGCGGCAGCGCCGCCATCAGCGCGGCCTCGCGCGCCCCGGGATCACGCGTCTCGAGCTCGTCGTAATAATCCGTCATCGTGGAGTCCCCGTAGCGCCGTTCAGGCCAGCCAGCGTTTGCGCCGCTTGTAATGCTTGACGTCGCGATAGCTCTTGCGGCCGCTCGACGACAGGCCCAGATAGAATTCCTTGACGTCCTCGTTCTCGCGCAGCGATTTCGCGTCGCCGTCCATCACCACGCGGCCGTTTTCCAGAATATAACCGTGGGTGGCATATTTCAGCGCCACGTTGGTGTTCTGCTCGGCCAGCAGGAAGGTCACGCCCTCCTGCTCGTTGAGACGCTTGACGGTCTCGAAGATGGTCTCGACCAGCTGCGGCGCCAGGCCCATCGACGGCTCGTCCAGCAGGATCATCTTCGGCCGCGCCATCAGCGCGCGCCCGATGGCGCACATCTGTTGTTCGCCGCCCGAGGTATAACCGGCCAGGCTGGTCTTGCGTTCCCGCAGGCGGGGGAAATAACCATAGACCATCTCCAGGTCCTTTTGGATGGCGGCGCGCCCGTCGCGGCGCGTATAGGCCCCGGTCAACAGGTTTTCCTCGATTGTCAGATGTTCGAAACAGTGACGGCCTTCCATGACCTGAATGACGCCCTGGCGGACCAGTTCATTCGGGGTCTGCTTGTCGACACGCTGGCCGGCGAATTCGATCGACCCCTTGGTGACATCGCCGCGCTCGGCGCGCAGCAGGTTCGAGATGGCCTTCAGCGTCGTCGTCTTGCCGGCGCCGTTGGCCCCGAGGAGGGCGACAATGCCGCCCTCGGGAACCTCAAGCGATACACCCTTCAGCACGAGGATCACATGATCGTAAATGACCTCGATATTGTTGATCGAGAGCAGGGCCTGACCGTGGTCTGACTGTTGCTGAACCGATTCGCTCACCTAGTCGACGCCTTCTTTAGGATCTACCGATAAAGGAATAAAGGCCCCTGGTCCTCAACGGAGAGCCAGGGGTGTGTAGTAAGGCTTGATTAGCCACAGTCCCGCGGCGTTATATTGTTTTCCGTCGCGTAGGCTCCGGCGGCTGCTTCGACCATTGGGCGCACGACGTCACGCATTGTAGGCACCCAATCGCTGACCATGTTCCACTTGCTGCCGTCCCATTGCTGGATAATGATCGG
>CAXMQC010000366.1:0-2023 GCA_964195285.1 Akkermansiaceae bacterium | reverse complement strand
GCGTGCGAAATGCCGTCTCCGCGTCTCGCATCATCAATCCGTTGATCAAATGCTGACGTGAGTATTGCCCATGAGTCCATCGCAGCACGCACCTGAACGCTATTCGGGATTGGTCGCCGATATTGGCGGCAGCAATGCCCGCTTCGCGCTGGTCGGCGACGCCGGTGAAATTTTTGCGCCGGCTATGCTGGAATGCGGCGATTACGGCAGCCTGGTAGAGGCGGTGGTGGCATATCTATCGGATTGCGGGAATTCTGCATCCGTGAAGGAGGCTTGCTTTTCCATTGCCTGCCCGGCGCATGGCGATCGCATCGTCCTGACCAACAGCCCATGGAACTTTTCGGTCGAAGAGGCGCGCCAGGCGCTTGGCCTCGACCGCCTGCGGGTCATAAATGATTTCACTGCCCAGGCGCTGGCGGTGCCGCATCTGGCGTCGAACGAAATTGTTCAGGTGGGGCAGGGCAGGCCGGTGCCGGGTGCGCCGATCGCCGTACTGGGGCCCGGTACCGGACTTGGCGTATCGGGGCTCATGCCGGTGGGAAGCGGGCATGTACCCCTGGCCAGCGAGGGCGGCCATATCAGCTGGGCGCCTGGCGACGAGCGCGAGACGGAAATTCTTTGCATCCTTCGCGGCCGTTTCGGCCATGTATCGGCGGAACGAATCCTGTCCGGCCCGGGTATCGAGAATCTCCATGCCGCCGTTATCGAATTACGTGATGCGCCCAGCGAAAAAATCAGCGCCGCGGAAATTACCCAGCGGGCGACGTCCGGCGACGACCCGTTTTGCACCGAGGCTCTGGATATTTTCTGCAGTAGTCTCGGCAGCGTGGCCGGTGATTTGGCCCTGACGCTGGGGGCGCGCGGCGGAATTTTTATTACCGGCGGCATCGTTCCCAGGTTCCCTGATTATCTCGCCAACAGCCCGTTCCGGCGCCGGTTCGAGGGCAAGGGGCGGTTCGCGGCATACCTGGTTAGTGTTCCCACCTATCTAGTCATCGCTAAAGTGCCGGGTCTTCGAGGGGCAGTGGCGGCACTGCGCGGAGAATAACAGGATAGGGATTATCTTCGAACCATCCGCCACCACCGGCGACCAGTAGCAAAAATTGTTCGACGGCGATACATAAGATATTCCCGCCTAGCACTCCACGAGGTTGACCGCGAGACCGCCCTGTGAAGTTTCCTTGTATTTGGTCTGCATGTCCTTGCCGGTCTGGTGCATGGTTTCGATCACCTTGTCCAGTGAGACGTAATGCGTGCCGTCACCCTTCAAGGCCAGGCGCGCCGCGTTGATCGCCTTCACCGCGCCCATCGTGTTGCGCTCGATGCAGGGGATCTGCACCAGCCCGCCGATCGGGTCACAGGTTAGTCCCAGATTATGTTCCATGCCGATCTCGGCGGCGTTTTCTATCTGCTCGTTGCTACCGCCAAGCGCCGCTGTCAGTCCGGCGGCGGCCATCGAGCAGGCCACTCCTACTTCGCCCTGGCAGCCGACCTCGGCCGCCGAAATCGAGGCATTGGTCTTGTACAGCATGCCGATTGCGGCTGCTGTGGCGAGCAGGGTGAAAATACCGTCTTCGTTTGCGCCCGAAACGCAGCGGTCGTAATAGGCAATAACCGCTGGAATTACGCCGGCGGCGCCATTTGTGGGCGCGGTGACGACACGCCCGCCGGCGGCGTTCTCCTCGTTGACCGCCAGCGCATATAAATTGACCCAATCCAGCACCGCCAGATGGTCCTTTAGCGATGCTTCCGGCCGTTCGGTCATTTCCCGGTACAGCCTGCCGGCCCGGCGTTTAACCTGCAACCCGCCGGGCAGGTAGCCGTCCTGTTGGCAACCGCGCCGGATCGAGGATTCCATGGCGTTCCAGATATCGCGCAACCCGTCATAGATTTCCTCCTCGCCGCGCCAGGCCAGCTCGTTCTCGGTCACGATGCTAGCAATCGACAGGCCGGTGTTGCGACCGATTTCAAGCAGTTCGTCGGCCGAACTGAACGGGTATTTTACCTCGACATTGCTTCCGGC
>CAXMQC010000365.1:0-5595 GCA_964195285.1 Akkermansiaceae bacterium | reverse complement strand
AGGACGGGCTCGGGGTCCATGTGAAATACGTGCCCGGCACGTACCGCCCCCTGGCGAACAAGGACAACGACTATCTCATTGACCGCGAAGCCCAGCGCCGCGGCGAGACCTACTCGGGGGTCATGGGGATCGGCATGCAGGACGCATCCCTTCAGGAAAGCATGGGGCCGATCGTCGACCGTACCAAGGAAAACCTGGTCTCGACCGACAACGGCATCATCATGGCCCGCAATCGCCTGCGCAAGGCGGTAATGGCGCTCAAGGACAAGAACATTCGCCCGCCCGGTGTGGACCCCGTTCATCAAAAGGTGCGCTCGGCGGCGGTCATCTTGCCGCCGGACCAGGCCTACAAGGATGCCTGCAAGGACGACCTTACCGTCCGCCCCGGCGTCCGCCAGTCTTCGGTCTGACAGCGAGGACCTGTAAGGATGAACCTGCCAAGCGAATGCGCAAGGGCGGGGACCGCCGAAGAGGCGCGTTTCCGGGTAGATTATCCGAACTCAAAACCGCGCGCGTCCAAGATCATCGCGCTGGACGGCGAGGCGGCGGCGATCATGCGCGATCTGGAAACCGCGTCGTGGAAGGATGCGCGTTTCCTGTCGCTGGTCGGCAGGACACGGGGGCTGCAGGGGCTGGACGCCATCCCTCAGGACCTGGACCTGCGCGACGCTTGGGGCGCCGTAACGCTGCTCAGCGACGAGATCGCCGGCGCCGATGTGGTGGTGATGATCGCAAGCGCAGGGCCGGCGATTGAGGATGTCTCGATTATTGGCGAAACCTGCGCCTCGCAGGGGATCATGACCACCGGCATCATCGTCGAATCCGGCGCCCGGGCGGACGAGGTGGAGCGAACGCTGAGAACACTGCGCCCATACGCAAGGATGCTCGTTGTCGCGTCGGATGCGGATTACATTCCTGAGATGCTGACCGCGCTCAGGGCCTGAACAGGAACAACGGTCCAGCGAGGCCGAACGGCGGAGAAGAGAGATATGTGCGGCGACCTAGAGGAAGATACGGCTTTTGACGACGTGATATTCAGGCGTTTTGCGGATTTCGCCCGGACCTACGATGCGGCGCCGCAACCCGATATCCGGCCGCTGCCCCATGACCTGACCGAGCCCGAGGGCCGCGGCGCCTATATGAGCGGCCTGTTCCGCGATGCGATGGTGCGCGCCGTGAACGATACGGCCGCAGCCGCCGAGGGTTCGCGCGCCGACGCCATCGCCGGCCAGGCCATCGTGTTCGCCCGGTTGGCCGGCATGCTGGCGGCCCAGCTTCCGCCCGAGTCCGACATATTCCGCACCGCAATGGAGGCCTTCATGGACGGTCATGGCGAACCAGCCGCCCGGCAGGCCGAACATCATCACCATCATGGCCACGGGCACGACCATGAGCACTGACCAGCCGGCGTTGGAGGAGGAAACGGGCGACTCCTGGTGGGGCAGCCTGCTGCGCCGCAGCTTTGGTCGGAGCTTTTGGGGTTTCGTAATCTTCGCCATCGTCTCGGCGACGGCCTGTTATGTCGTCGTCGGGGCGCAAGCCTTCGACGAGGCGGTGGAGAGTGACATCGCCATGGTGTTGAGGACGGTTCCCCGCATCATCGCGGCGATGCTGGTCGCCGGCATGATCTGGGTGATGCTGCCGCGCGACAGGCTGACTTCGATGATCGGCGGCGAAAGTGGCTTCATGGGCCTTGTCATCGCCGCGACGGCTGGCGTAATAACGCCTGGCGGGCCCTCGGCCGCTTTCTCGCTGCTGGCGGTGTTGGGTGCGGCGGGGGCCGACCGCGGCGCGATGGTCGCCTATCTCGCCAGCTGGTCGATGTTGGGTATCCAGCGCATCATCGTCTGGGACGTACCGATGATGGGTGCGGAATTTTCGCTGACCCGCTTTCTGGTGAGCCTGCCGTTGCCAATTCTCGCCGGGTTGATCGCCCGCATGCTGCCGATGAAGCTGGCGCTGGTCGACCCCGGCGCCGACAAGGTGCACAAGCGGTGAGCGTCGGCATCCTCATCCTCTACGGCATGGCCGGCATTCTGATGGCGCTGGCGCTGTCACGCCGGGACGACACCTTCCGACTGGGCCTGCGGCGCGCCCTGGAACAGTTTTTGATATTGGCGCCGCGCATGTTCTGTGCGCTGATCGCGGCGGGGTTCGTCGCCAAGCTGATCCCCGGCGATTTCATCGCCCGTTATCTTGGCAGCGAAGCGGGGATGACCGCCGTCCTGATCGCCGCAGCCACCGGCATCACGATACCGGCGGGGCCGGTGATCGCCTTTTCGATCGCCGCCGTGTTCGCCCAGGCCGGCGCCTCGGTGCCGGCATTGATCGCCTTCATCACATCATGGAGTATATTCGCCGCCCACCGGATATTCATCTACGAGATTCCGCTGCTGGGCCTGTCGTTTCTGCGGCTACGGCTGGTCGCCGTCGGCGTAACGCCAATTGTAGCCGGGGTGATTGGGATCGTGATCGGCTGGTTCTTCACGCTGCCGCTGGGCACCGGGCCATAACCGGCGAGGAGATGAGAGGGAGCAACGAATGAAAACCGCGATCATCGGCGTCGGGGCCATGGGCATCGACATCGCCGGGCATGTGATGAGCGCCGGACATGAGGTGACCGGCTTCGACGTCAGCGAGAAACAGATGAAGCTGGCCGCCGAGGCCGGCATCGCCACGGCCGGAACCATCGCCGGCGCGGTAACAGGCGCCGAACTGGCGCTGGTGGTGGTCGCCACCGATGCGCAATCTGAAACTGTCACCCGCGAAATTCTGGCGACCGACAACAGCGGCATGACCATCGCCATCCTGGCGACCAATCATATGGATACGATGCGCAGGCTGAGCGCCGAATGCGACGCCAAGGGATTCCGCTTCGTCGATGCCCCGGTGGTGTTCGGGCGGCTGGGCGCCAAGGAAGGAAATCTGGTCAGCCTCTGCGGCGGCGCGGCGCAAGACATCGCACGGATCGAACCGGTTCTGAAATCATACAGTCGCGCGGTGCATCATGTGGGGCCCGTCGGCGCCGGGCAACTGGCCAAGACCTGTAACAACATGATGCATTGGGCGGCCTGTGTGGCCAATTACGAGACCCTGCTGCTGGCCAAGCGTTACGGCGTCGACGCCCAGCACATGCGCGAGGTGCTGCTGGACTGCCCGGCCCACAACACGACCCTGAAACGCTGGGACACGACGCGTTTTACCTGGCACGAAAAGGACATGGACATCGCGCTCGAGTTGGCCCAGGCGGGCGGATTGACGCTGCCGCTATATGGGCAGGTGGACCAACTGGTCAAACGGCTGGGACCGGACCGCGTCAAGGAACTGCTGTACGGACCGGAGGCCGAATATCTCGGCGTGACGGTTGCACCGCTGCCGCCCGAAAAAGGCGGGTTAGCGGAATAAGGGGAGAGAGATCATGGCCAACGTCTACGGCAAGAACAAACCGCAATATCAGTCCGACGTCATCGTCGATCTGCTGCAAGAATACGAACTTCCCTTCGTGGCGCTTAATCCGGGTGCCAGCTTCCGCGGGCTGCATGACTCGCTGATCAATTACGGTGGCAACAAGCCGGAAATGCTGCTCTGCCAGCATGAAGAGACGGCGGTCCAGATCGCCCATGGCTATGCGCGCGCCACCGGCAAGCCAATGGCGGTGATCCTGCATAATCTGGTCGGGCTGTTGCATGCGCAAATGGCCATCTATTACGCCTATATCGACCGCGCGCCGATTTTTATCATGGGCGGGACCGGACCGATGGACGAGGGCAAGCGGCGCCCGCATATCGACTGGAGCCATACCGCCCTGGTCCAGGGCGAGGCGGTGCGTAACTACACAAAGTGGGACTACCAGCCGACGTCCATCGAGGGCGTGCCGGAAAGCTTCATGCGCGCCTATTCGACCATGGTGACCGAGCCGCAGGGTCCGATCTACATGTGCTACGACGCCTGGCTGCAGGAGGCGCCGCTGACCGGGGAAGTGGAAATGCCGTCCGCCAACATGGCCAAGGCGCCGGCCCGCATGGCGGCCGACCCGGTGGTCCTGACGCAGATCGTCGACAAGCTGTTGGCCGCGGAGAACCCGTTGATCCTTGTCGACTTCGTCGGTCGCCATCCGGGCGGTTTCGACAAGCTGGTGGCGCTGGCTGAAACCGTCGGTGTGCCGGTATGGGACTTGAACAACGCGCTCTGCTTTCCCAACCGCCACCCGCTCTGCCTCTCGATGGACAAGGAAGCCCTGCGCAAGGCCGATGTCATCCTGGGTATCGACGTGATCGACTGGGAGAAATCCACGGCCAACCTGGACAGCATCAACCGCGTGGTCACCTCGCTGGTTCCCGGCGACTGTGAATGGTTGGAGGTCGGTTTCGCCGAGATCGGCATTTCGTCCTGGTCGATGGATTACGGCCGCTACCAGCCGAAGGTGCTCAGCGCGCTGGGCGATCCGGCGCTGGCGATGCCGGATATGACCCGCATGGCAGCCGAACGGCTGGCCGCGGACACCGCCCTTGCCGAGCGCATCGCGGCCCGCAAGCAGGCCATCGGGGTCCGCCATGAAGAACTTTTCGCCGGCTGGAAGGCAGACGCGCAGGAGGACCGCGACTCGTCGCCGGTCACGCTGGGACGCCTGGCCGAAGAAGTCTGGGCGGTAATCAAAGACCAAGACTGGGTGGTCTCCACCGGCACGCTGCGACAGTGGACACACAAATTATGGGATTTCGATGAACCCTATCGCCATGCCGGCAGATCGCTTGGCACGTCGACGCAGATTGGCATGTCGCTGGGCGTCGGCCTGGCCTACAAAGGCACGGACAAGATCGTTGTAGCGCTGCAGCCGGACGGCGATCTGATGTACGATCTCGGCGCGTTATGGACCGCCGCCAAGCACCGCATCCCGATTCTGATCGTGATGTTCAACAACCGCGCCTATTATAACGATTGGGAACATCAGATCCGCGTGGCCCGGCAACGCGGCACCGACCTGGACAAGGCCCATATCGGCATGGATATTTTCGATCCGGAGCCCGATTTCGCCTCGGCCGCGCGGGCCATGGGCTGCCACGGCGAAGGCCCGATCAACGATCCGGCGGAAATCGGGCCGGCGGTGCGTCGTGCGCTGGACGAAGTCAAAAAGGGCCGCCCGGCACTGGTCGATGTGATAACGCAGCATCGCTGACAAGGAGGGAACGATGGCCATACAACGTATCCACAGTGGCAAGCGGATCAGCCGCGTCGTCATCCATAACGGGATCGCTTATCTGGCCGGTATCCTGGCGCTGCAAAAACGCGGCGCGCCGGTCGCCGAACAGACAAGGGATATTCTGGCCCTGATCGACAGGTTGCTGGCCGAAGCGGGAACCGACAAGACCCGCCTGCTGACCGCCAATATCTGGCTCGCCGACATTCGCACGGCGGAACAGATGAACGAGGTCTGGGACGAATGGATTCCCGATGGCTGCGCCCCGGCCCGCGCCACCGTCGAAGGCAAACCGACATCGGCGGACCATACGGTGAAAATCGCGGTCACTGCCGCGATCGAATAGAGTATTTCCCCACCTGCGTGGTGTCTACACCGGCCCTCTGCCCCACCTAGCC
>CAXMQC010000364.1:0-2666 GCA_964195285.1 Akkermansiaceae bacterium | reverse complement strand
ATTGCGCCCGCCGGCGGCAGCCGTATGAAGAAGCGGGCGCCACCGGCCGGCGATTCGGTGACGATTATGCTGCCGCCATGAGATTCGACGATGCCGTGGCAAATCGAAAGACCAATCCCTGTTCCGACCCCGGTTGGTTTGGTGGTGAAAAACGGGTCGAATATGCGCGCCCGCATATCCGGTGGGACGCTGGGCCCGCTGTCGTCTATGATCAGCGTCACCATGTCGTCGGCCGCGTCGAACGCCGTCGCAATCGTCAAGCGGCGCGGTTCCGGAGTTTCCATCATGGCCTGCTGGGCGTTCACCAGCAGGTTTGCCACAACCTGATGGAGCTGGTCGGCGTCGCCCCAGACGAGAGGCAGTTCCTCGCCAAGATTCTCGATAATCTCAACGCCGGCCGTGCGCAGGGTATAGCCAATCAGCTCCAACGCGTTGCCTACCAACACATTGACATCGACCGAGCCTTGCTCCGGCGTTTGCTGGCGCGCCATCGACAGGAAGGTCTTGACGATCCGCGCGCAACGCTCGGCCGCCGAACGGATACCCTTCGCGCGCTTGATGATTTTTTCATCGCGGTTGGTCTCTTCCAACAGCACCGCCTGTGCGACGACGATGGAAAGCGGATTGTTCAGTTCATGCGCCACGCCGGCCAGCAGCGACCCCAGGGCGCTCAATTTCTCGCTTTGATGCAGGGCCTCGCGCTGACGTTCGATCTCAGCTTGCGCCTGCTTGGATTCGGTCAGGTCGCGAAAAACGCCCAACGCCAGTGTTTCACGTCCGCGCCGGAGCGGGACGGCGGCAATCTCGATAAAGATATCGCGCCCGTCCATGGTGTGTATTCGCCGCTCGGTCAGCGGGTTGTCGTCGCCGCGCTGGATAATGTCCGCGATACGCACCTCTGCCGCGGCCTGTTGTTCTTCATGCACGAAATCGCGGTAGTGGTATTTTTCGATTTGCTCGTCGTCGCCGATCCCGAGTATTTTTCGCCCCATCGGATTCAAGAACAATATTCGCTGGAAGTCATGCAGCAATACGCCATCCGGCAGCGTGTCGACCAGCAACCGGTATCTTTCCTCGCTTTCCACCAGCGCCTGCTCGCGGCGTTTCAGATCGGTGATATCGGAACAGACCGAAACGATACCTTTGTCTTCCATCTCGAAGTCCGTGATCTGCAACCATCGCCCACTGGCAAATCGCGATTCAATGACCTCGCCAGGCTGCATTTTGTTCATCCGGAAATCGAGAAACTCTTCGATACGGCCCTGGGCCTCGACGATTTCTCCAATTTCCGCATGATGCCGCAAAAAGGTGCCGAAATCGGCGCCCGGCGTCAGCAAATGCGCCGACTGATGGTAGATTTCCTTGTATTTCGAATTGACCAGCACGACCCGGTCTTCCCGATCAAGCAGAACGAAACCGTCGGACAGCGCCTCGATTGCCTCGGCCAGGCGATGACGCACCGCCTCGGCCCGGGTTATCTTGTCACGCTCGGCCGCCAGTCTTTCATGCTCTTCCAGGCTTTCCTTGTAGAGAACCAGGGCCCGGGCGATATCGCCGATTTCATCGCCCCTTCCGGTGGAGGGAACCGGCCGGCCGGTTTCGCCATGGGTCAGTCGCTGCACCGCGTCGGCAATTCCGGAAAGGGGATTTACGACCATATATCTTGTAATCACATAACCCAGACCCGCAACCAACAGGGCGAGCACCAGGCCGTTGACAAGCGCACGGTCACGCATGCGCGTGACCGGCGCGAGAATTTCCCGCAAATCGGCTTGTGCGATGATCGCCCAGCGGGCACCGAAAAAATCCAGCGGCGCAAAGGCCGACAGTTTTTCGGATTTCTTGCCAACTTCATCCGTCTCGACGCTGATTATAACACCGGACTCGCCGTTGAGCGCGGCCTTTACGGGTCCCGAATCGACCCGGCGTTCGAGAATCGTCGAGCGCTTGGCGAAGCGGGAATCGGTACGAACAAGAAGATCCTGTCCGGCAATGAATGTCTCCCCCGTCTCTCCCAGGCCGGCGGCGACGTTCATGACCCGATTGATCCGGTGCACCGGCATTTCGAAGACCAGCACACCGAGCCGTTCGCCCTCCTTGCTATCCAGCGGCGTGGCAACAAACGCGGTGGGGCGGCCGCCTGCCGCAAGATAGGTATTGAAATCCACAAATACCTCGGCGGTGGGCGACGTATTTTTGATTATCCCTTGGAAGGCAATGCCAAGTCCGCCGCTGACGTCGGCTTCCACAAACAGGTTGATCGCGAAATCCTGTTGTTTCATCACCGAATAGACGACCGTGCCCTTGGTGTCGATGAGCAACAGATCGCGGTAGCCATGCTGCTCGACGAATTCACGCAGCAGCGGATGGAAACGCTCATGCGCCAAGCTGTATGGTGAACCGTCGCCCGGGTTGTCCAACTGTTTTCGGCTGGCCGGCGGATACGGGTTTTCGACGATGTAGCTATTGAACAATGTCTCCGATGCCTCATCGCCCAGACTCTGCCAGCCGGCGGCGAACTCCTGGAAAGCGTCCAATACGAAGGGATTGCCCGCCTGCATCCGCAGGTCGCGTCTGATCGAGGCCAGATAGTCGATAATTGCCGCCCGGCGCGCCTCAAGAAGGGCCAGCAGCTTATCCTCGACCGATTGACGCAGTTCCCCGGC
>CAXMQC010000363.1:0-6543 GCA_964195285.1 Akkermansiaceae bacterium | reverse complement strand
GTCGCCTTCGATGTCGCTGAACAGCTGTGCGCCCAACCCTTCGAGTTCATAACCGCCGACCGTCGCCAATATGGCCTGGCCCATTTTCTCGATATAGTCGTCGATGAATTCTTCGCTGAAACGCCGCATCGTGATTCTGGCGCGTTCGATGTGATGCCATATCACCTCTCCGTCGCGCACGACGCAGACCGCCGATATCAGCTCGTGTGACCGGCCGCGCAAACAGATCAACTGGTTGCGTGCTGCCGCCAAATCAGCGGGCTTGTCGAACCAGTCGTTATCGCAGGCCAGCATCTGGTCGGCGCCGATCACCAGCTTGCCGCCATGGTTGCGGCTGACCTGTTGGGCCTTGGTGGCGGCCAGCATTTCAGCAACATCGGCGACATCGGCACCGGCCGCTTGCATGGAGGCCTTGATGTTGGTCTCGTCGACCGACGCCGGGGCAATCGCAGCGGCCACGCCGGCATTGGCGAGCATCCTGGCGCGCGGTTGGCTTGCCGAGGCAAGGACGACCATGGGCGCGCCTTTATTGGCCATTCGGCTCGGCGCCACGGCGTTCGTATAGCTGCAGGATTGCCGCCGCGGATTCCTCGATTGAGCGACGGGTAACATCGATTACCGGCCAGTTCTGCTTGGTGCAAAGACGCCGGGCGGCGGATACTTCCTCGCGAACGCTTTCCAAATCGACATAGTCGGTGTTGGCGTCTTGCGACAGCATCTGCAGCCGGTTGCGGCGTACCTGAACGAGCCGCGCCGGATCCTGGGTCAGCCCAACGACGAAAGGTTCGCCGGGCTTGTTGCGCAGCTTGGTCAATTCGGCCGGTACCGGGACGCCTGGGACGATCGGTATGTTCGCGGATTTGATGCCGCGATTGGCGAGGTAAATACAGGTCGGCGTTTTCGAGGTGCGCGATACGCCGGCAAGAATTATCTCGGCTTCTTGAAGGTTCTGGACCGCCTGCCCGTCATCGTGGTGCAGCGCAAAGGTCATGGCGTCGATCCGGCCGAAATATTCCGCGTCCATGATGTGCTGGCGGCCGGGCATGCCCTTCGCCTTCACCCCGAGAAAATTACCCAGGGATGCAATAACAGGATCGAGCACGGCAATACAGGGAATCTGGAGCCGGCGGCAGCCGTCAAGCAGGGTCTCGCGCAAATCCTCGTTGACCAGCGTAAACATGACCACGCCGGGATTCGTCTCGACGGCGTCGATTACCTTCAGGATCTGGTTATGCGTGCGAATGAGGGCCCAGTTATGTTCGACAGTCTCTACTCCCTCGAACTGCGATATACAGGCGCGGGCCACACTGTGAATTGTCTCGCCGGTCGCGTCCGACACCAGATGAAGATGTAATTTCATATAATTAGGTAACCTTTCCCCACAGAACCTGTCATCGGCATGTATGAATTGTGCGTAACTTCGAGATTGTTTGCATGGAAAAATTTCACCCACACAACGTCATATTGGATACCGGGGTTTTCCGTCTGTTGACGATTTATTTGCCCATTGGCCAGGGCTGTTGAAAGGCCTGATCTATGTTCTGTTATCCTTCCTTTCGATGAAGGTCCAGCCCAATAGGTATTCTGCCCTAATTCGGGTTTCGTCCCCGGTCTTTTACACAGCACGAACCCGCCCGTCTCAATATCGGGATAAATCCGGAAAATCTGTTAATCCCCGATTCTCACCGCACCACTACCATCACATCCTTTTCTTTTTATAAAGAATAATAGTATTGAGGGCGCTTACCCACAAAGTTTCCTGACAACGAGCATCCCATTCATGACTAGACTGGCCAACCAGAAACCAATGATTCGGGCGTTGAAGGGCGAACGCCTGCAAATGGCGCCGCTGTGGCTGATGCGCCAGGCCGGTCGATATTTGCCGGAATATCGTGAGATACGCGGCAATGTGAGTGGGTTTCTGGAGCTCTGTTACACGCCGGAACTGGCGGTGGAAGTGACTCTTCAACCGATTCGCCGCTATGGGTTCGATGCGGCGATCCTGTTTTCCGATATCCTCGTTATTCCGGATGCCTTGGGCCAGGCGGTGCGATTTACGGAAGGCGAAGGGCCAAAACTGGATCCGGTGTGCGACATTCCGGGGATCGATGCCCTGTCCGCGGCGACCTTACATGAACATCTGGCACCGGTTTACGAAACCTTGCGCAGACTTTCCGCGGAACTGCCGCCGGATGTGTCGTTGATCGGGTTTGCGGGCGGGCCGTGGACGGTTTCGACCTATATGGTCGAAGGCGGCAGCAGCCGCGACTTTGCAATAACCCGTAAATGGGGACTGTTGGATCCCGATGGGTTTTCCAGACTGATCGAGTTGGTAACCCAGGCAACCGCCGCCTATCTTTGCCGTCAGGCGGAAAACGGGGCCGAAATCCTGCAGATATTCGACAGTTGGGCCGGAGTCTTGTCGGAAGGGGAATTCGACAGCTGGGTGATAAAACCAACGGCAGAAATCGTCGCCGCCGTGCGGTCGCATCATCCGGGCATCCCGATTATCGGATTTCCGCGTGGAGCCGGGGTCTTGTATGAGCGGTATGTCACGGAAACGGGAGTTGATGCGGTGAGTCTGGACAGCACCGTGCCGCTTGACTGGGCAGCGCGGCATTTGCAGGATAAGGCCACCTTGCAGGGCAATCTCGATCCGCTGCTTTTGTTGGGTGGCGGCGAGGCCATGGAGACAGAGATTCGCAGAATTCTGCAGTCTCTTGGATCCGGTCCGTTTATCTTCAATCTTGGTCATGGGATCATCAAGGAAACCCCACCGGACAATGTGGCGCGGCTGGTCGAGGCGGTAAGGGGCGGGTGATATGAGCGATGCCAATCGCCGCATTGCCGTTGTGCTGTTCAATCTGGGTGGGCCCGACGGTCCCGACGCAGTCCAGCCTTTCCTGTTTAATCTGTTCAATGATCCCGCCATTATCGACGCACCCGGACCCGTGCGATGGCTGCTGGCGCAATTTTTTTCCCGCCGCCGGGCACCGCTGGCGCGGGGAAATTACGATCTGATAGGCGGTGGCTCACCGCTGTTATCGAATACGGTCAGACAAGCCAAGGCGCTGGAACTGGCCTTGGCCGGGCCGGAAACAATCCGTTGTTTCGTCGCAATGCGTTATTGGCACCCGTTTGCCGGAGAAACGGTTCGCGACGTCATGAAGTTTGCCCCGGACGATGTGGTTTTGCTGCCGCTTTACCCGCAATATGCGGCGGCTACGACGGGGTCGTCAGTTGGGGACTGGACCAGGGCGGCCGCGGCGGCGGGACTCGGAACGCCGACCAGGACGATCTGCTGTTACCCGGCGGAACCGGGGTTTGTATCGGCAATGGCGGCCTTGACCGCGTCGGCCTGGAAAAGGGCCGGGCAGGGCGGAAATCCGAGGGTATTATTTTCGGCCCACGGCCTGCCAAAAAGGGAAATAGAGCGGGGCGATCCCTATCAGTGGCAGGTCGAACAATCGGCCGCGGCCATCGCATCTGCCGTAGCAGACAGGCTGGGTGGCCAACAGGAATGGCTGGTAAGCTACCAGAGCCGTGTTGGGCCGCTGGAATGGATTGGGCCCCACACCGACACCGAGGTCGAACGTGCGGGCCGCGAGGGGCGTTCGCTGGTCATCGTGCCGTTGGCTTTTGTGTCGGAACATGTCGAGACGCTGGTGGAGCTGGATATCGAATATCGGGAGCTGGCGATGCGCCATGGCGTGCCGGCTTATGAACGGATCCAAACGGTCGGCGAGGACCCGGTCTTCATCAACGGGTTGGCGACAATAATACGCCGCGCCATCGATGACGGGCCGCAGACTGGATGTGGGCAGGTGAGGCACCGCTGCCCGCCTGATCGGACATGTTGTCCATGCGGCGCGGAATAGCGGGGGAAAATGAGCGACTTTTTCGAATGGTTCAAGGCATTGCATGTGATCGCGGTGATCGCCTGGATGGCGGGGCTGCTCTATCTGCCACGGCTTTTCGTTTATCATTGCTCGGCCGAGGTGGGGTCGGACAAGTCGGAAACCTTCAAGGTCATGGAGCGCCGGCTGCTGCGCGCCATCATGAATCCGGCAATGATCGCGTCTTGGGTATTCGGTCTTGCCGCCGCCCAGGCCGGCGATCTGTGGGGTGACGGCTGGTTCCATGCGAAGCTTGTTTTCGTTCTGGCGCTGACCGGCATCCATATGGCAATGGCGAAATGGCGGCGGGAGTTCGCGGCGGATCGTAACAGCCGGCCGGAACGATTTTACCGCATCGCCAACGAGGTTCCGACAGTCCTAATGATCGTGATCGTCATCTTAGTAATTGTTAAGCCATTTTGACTTACTGTAATGGTCGCTTGGTTATTGACAGCAAACGGGATTCTGTGTAGGCAATAGGAGAACCCGGTGCAGAGCGAAGGCTCCACCGGCGCCTTCCTATTCTCCGGAATTTTCCGATCGCTGAAAATCAAGCGAACCGGGCCCATGCGGGCCGTCCCCGTCGCTCCATTCCCCCGGCGATTCCCAATTAGAGCAAAACATGCATCTCCAGGACCTTAAACAGAAAACCCCCGCGGAACTTCTCGGCTATGCCGAGGAACTTGAAATCGAGAATGCGAGTACCCTGCGCAAGCAGGATATGATGTTCGCGATCCTAAAACAGCTGGCCACAAACGACGTGGCTATCTACGGCGACGGCGTGCTCGAGGTGCTGCAGGATGGCTTCGGCTTCCTGCGTGCGCCCGAGGCGAATTATCTGCCTGGGCCAGACGATATTTATGTCAGCCCCAGCCAGGTCCGCCGGTTCGGACTGCGCACGGGCGATACCGTCGAGGGCCAGATTCGCGCGCCGAAGGACGGTGAACGCTATTTCGCGCTGTTGAAGATCAACAAGATCAATTTCGATGAACCCAACGCCGTACGTCACCACATCAATTTTGCCAATCTGACGCCACTTTATCCGGACGAAAAACTGACGCTGGAGATCGAGGAGGAAAAAACCAAGGATTTTTCAGCCCGTATCATCGACCTGGTCTCGCCGCTGGGCAAGGGGCAGCGCGGGCTCATCGTGTCGCCGCCGCGTACCGGCAAGACGATGATGATGCAGTCAATCGCACACTCGGTCACCGACAATCATCCGGAAGTCTATCTCATCGTGCTGCTGATCGACGAGCGGCCGGAAGAGGTGACGGATATGGACCGCTCGGTGAAGGGCGAGGTGGTGAGCTCCACCTTCGATGAGCCCGCCTCGCGGCACGTACAGGTCGCCGAGATGGTAATCGAAAAGGCCAAGCGCCTGGTCGAACATAAACGCGACGTGGTGATTCTGCTGGATTCGATCACGCGCCTCGCACGCGCGTACAATACGGTCGTGCCGAGCTCGGGCAAGGTGCTGACCGGCGGTGTGGACGCCAATGCGCTGCAGCGCCCCAAACGCTTCTTCGGCGCGGCCCGCAACATCGAGGAAGGTGGCTCGCTGACCATCATCGCGACCGCGCTGATCGATACCGGCAGCCGCATGGACGAGGTCATCTTCGAAGAGTTCAAGGGCACCGGCAACTCGGAGATCATCCTTGACCGCAAACTGTCCGACAAGCGGACCTTCCCGGCCATCGACATCACCAAGTCGGGCACCCGCAAGGAAGAATTGCTGGTCGACAAGGGTACGCTGTCCAAGATGTGGGTGCTGCGCCGCATCCTGTTGCCGATGGGCGTCGTGGATGCGATGGAGTTCCTGATCGGCAAGTTGAAAGACAGCAAGAATAACAATGATTTCTTCGACGGCATGAACCAGTAGGCCCAGGCCTTAACCAAACGTGAAAATCCGCCCGGGACGCAAGCCCCGGGCGGATTGTTTTTGACCGAAACGATCGCCGGCCTAAGGCAACAGGATGGTGGAGCCCGTCGTCTTGCGGGCCTCGAGGTCGCGATGCGCCTGGGCGGTATCCCGCAACGCGTAGGTCTGGTTTATGTCTACCTTGAGCCCCTTGCCGACGGCGTCGAACAGGGCGGCGGAACTGTTCAGGAGATCCTGGCGTTCGATACAATAATGCAGCAGCGTGGGCCGGGTCAGAAAGAGCGAGCCCTTGCCTGCAAGGATGTTTGGGTCGAGCGGATCGACCGGACCCGAAGCCTGGCCGAACAGGACCATTTTGCCGTAGCGCTGGAGGCAATCCAGCGACTTGTAAAACGTGTCTTTGCCAACAGAATCGTACACAACGGGTACGCCCTTTCCGTCGGTAATTTCGCGTGTACGCGCGGCAAAATCTTCCTTCGTATAGTTGATCGGGTGGTCGCAGCCATGGGCCCGCGCCAGTTCGGCCTTTTCCTCGCTGCCGACCGTACCGATTACGGTCGCGCCCAGCTGCTTCAGCCACTGGCAGGCGATCTGGCCGACGCCGCCGGCCGCGGCGTGGAACAGGACGGGATGGCCGGCCTCGACGCGGTAAACCCGGCGCAGCAGATATTCCGCGGTCATGCCCTGCAGCATCATCGCGGCGGCATGCTGGTCGTCGACGAAATCAGGTATCGGAACCAGTTTGTCCGCCGGCATGACGCGGGCCTC
>CAXMQC010000362.1:0-2367 GCA_964195285.1 Akkermansiaceae bacterium | reverse complement strand
AATGAACTCTTTTACTACATTTTCGAGGGCGATCCTGAACCGGAAGATGGGTTTCTCGACCTGTCGGACACCACCCCCGGCCTCGGCCTTTCCCTTTCCCAACGCTATCTCGACGATTTCGAGATCCTGGAGTAAGCCATGAATGAACCTTACCGCGGGATTTTCCCGATCGCGCCAACCCCTTTTACCGATACCGGCGATATCGACTGGCCGGGCCAGCGGCGGGTGCTGGACTGCATGATCGACCAGGGCGTCGACGGCATCTGCATCCTCGCCAATTACTCCGAACAATTCGCGCTTACCGACGAAGAGCGTGACGATCTTCTCAAACTGTGCCTTCAGCATGTGGCTGGCCGGGTGCTGGTGATCGCCACTTGCTCTTATTACTCGACCCGGATCGCCGCAGAGCGATCGCGCCAGGCGGCGGAACTGGGCGCCGCGATGATCATGCTGATGCCGCCCTATCACGGCGCCACCTTGAAGGCTTCCGACCAGTATATCTACGAGCATTTTGCCCGAATCGGCGAGGCCGCCGGGGTTCCGCTCATGGTCCAGGATGCGCCCCTGAGCGGTGTCGAACTCTCCGTCGATCTGCTGGTGCGCCTTGCCGCGGGGATCGAACGGGTCTCCTATTTCAAGATCGAGACGCCGATGGCGGCGGCCAAGCTGCGCAGCCTGATCGAAGCGGGTGGCAGCGCCATCGAGGGACCGTTCGACGGCGAGGAATCGATCACCTTGATGGCCGACCTGGACGCCGGCGCCACCGGCACCATGCCGAGCGCGTTGCTGCCCGACCTGATCAAGCCGGTTGTCGAGCACCACAGGGCGGCGCGGATCGACGAAGCGGCGGCGCAATATGCCGGCATTTTACCGCTGATCAATTTCGAGAATCGGCAATGCGGTTTGCGCGCCTGCAAAGCCGTCATGGTCGAAGGTGGCGTTATCGAGTCCGACCATGTTCGCCATCCCGTACCGCCACTGCATCCGGCGACCCGGGCCGAGCTTCTCCGCCTGGCCATGCGGCTCGATCCCCTGGCATTGCGCTGGGGTCAATAAATCTTGGAAAGCGATTGCCCGGCAATGGTGAAGGTCGGATGGGCCTCCAAATCATGGCCTGTTGTATGGTTTTCCTTGCAAATTGGGGCACAAACCTCCATATAGAACCCATCAGCACGCGCGCCGCCCAGGGGGCGGCAAAATTCTGCGGATATCCGATGAGCTGACAATCGTAGCCAAGGTGGGCGCGGGCGGTTGCCCGTGCGATACCAACCTTGGCAAGCCGCGGCGTCCTCGCGAACTGATATGAACCAATGAATATTGAACAATCGTTATGAAGAGCATGACTAATAGAAAACCCCGGACCGACTACGCCGACGAAACGCTTTCCGACGAGGAAATTGATGCAGCGGGGGCAAGACTGAGCGAGGCCTGGTCTCGCGAGCCGGATACACATCGGGTCACCGAGACCGGCCAAATTCTGCAGACGCTGGAGAAAGGCCGCTCGAATATGGTGGCGGTAGAGGTAAAGCGGTCGCGCCGCATTCCCCGCAAGACCTGACGCGGGCGCACGCCGACAAGACGCAACTGGACTACGAGATGATAAGAAAAGAGAATGTTATGAGCCTGGACACGGAAGCGCCGGAAATTTCGGCCAACGAAAACAACGAATCCGGCATCAGCCCGATGCACAAGGAAAAGACCCGACGCTGTCTCGTCTGCAACGAGGGTTTTGTCAGTGCCTGGGCCGGCGAACGTGTCTGCAAAAAATGCCGCTCCAGCACCGCCTGGCGGCAAGGGTAAGCGTACCTGACATTCAGTCGCTTAAGTCCGCCTCATCCTGAGCCTGTCGAAGGATGAGGATCGTGTGGGTCATGTCTGATCCGCGCCCGCCCAGCCCTTCCTAACCCCGCCCGACAAACGGCATCTTCGTCGCCATGATGGTCATGAACTGGATGTTCGCATCCAGTGGCAGGCTGGCCATATGGACGATCGCGTCGGCGACATGGGCCACGTTCATCGTCGGTTCCGGCTTGGTGGAGCCGTCGGCTTGGGGTACGCCTTTCGCCATTTTTTCGGTCATCGCCGTTGCCGCGTTGCCGATATCGATCTGGCCGACCGCGATATTGTATTTTCGCCCGTCCAGCGAGCAGGATTTGGTCAGCCCCGTAATCGCGTGTTTGGTGCTGGTGTAGGGCGCCGAATTGGGGCGCGGCGCGGTGGCCGAGATTGAGCCGTTATTGATGATCCGCCCGCCCATCGGGTCGCGCGCCTTGAAGGCGCGGAAAGCCTCCTGGGTGCAGTAGAAGAAGGTGGACAGGTTGATGTTAACGGCGGCCTGCCACTGTTCCGGCGCCAACTCCTCCAGGG
>CAXMQC010000361.1:0-2899 GCA_964195285.1 Akkermansiaceae bacterium | reverse complement strand
GGGACTGTCGAACCACCGGCCGCAGGCGACGATTAGGCTTTGGGTCAATCATATACAGCCGACGACGCCACCTCTCGTGACCACCAAGCTCGAGCGCCACCGCTACTCCTCGCAGACATTCCTGCCGCTTTCGGTCTCGCGCTACGTCGTTATCACCGCACCAAGCTTGGCATCTGGGGCGCCTGACGTGGACCGAATCACTGGTTTTATCGCCGAGGGCAAGCAAGGTATCACCTATTCGGCAGATGTCTGGCACCACCCAATCTGCGCGTTGGATGATCCGGCAAGTTTTGCGGTGCGGATATGGAAGGACGATAGCCCAACCGACGAGGAATGGGCGACGTTACCGGATCCCATTCATTTCGAGATATGATCGGCGGCGACGTTCACTTGGCCCGCGCGCGGCCGGTCATGGCCGGCCGAACGTCTTATATACATCTAGCTCGTCATCGGCGCTGTCTTGCAGCTTGATGGATTTCTGAACATGGCTCATATGTCGATTTGTCATTCTCGTATCTGATTTCGAGCTGATACCACCGGCCGCCAACGGAGCCGCGGCGGTCCCGGTCACATCAGTAGGTCCGGTAGCCAGAGCGCGATCTGTGGGAACAAGACCAGCAATAGCAGGACGAAGAGATCGCACAAGATAAACGGGAAACAACCTTTATAAATATCTTCAATGGATATGTTCATGCTCTTTGGTATGACGCCCTTAATGGCGAACACGTTCAGTCCCACGGGGGGCGTGATGGCGCCAATCTCGGTCAACTTCAGCACGATCACCCCGAACCAGATCGGGTCGTAACCGAGACTGACCAGCAAAGGAAATACGATCGGCAAGGTCAATGCGTAAATGCCTACCGGGACCATGATCATGCCGAGGAAGAACATGATGGCCATGACGCCCATCAGGATGAAGATGGGCGCGACGTCCGCCGTCTGCAGCATCATCGTCAGTTCCGTGGGTAACCGGGTGATCGACAGAACCCGGCTGTAGAACAGGGCTCCGATATTGATCAAGAACAGCATGGCCGTAACATTGGCGGATTCGCGCATCGCGTCGGTTACGTTGCTGATTTTCGTGAAGGAACCAAGCATCCAACCAAAAAAGAGAGTGACGATGGCGCCGGCGGCGGCGGCCTCGGTCGGCGTAAACCAGCCGGAATAGAGACCGCCGAGCACGACCGTGGCGATCAACACCACGGGCCAAAGTTGCAAGGATTCCTGGCTTCGCCGAACACGCTGGGGCCCGCTGTCGGCCGATTCCGTCTGAGGCGCCAGGCGGGGGTTGCGCTTCACCATGAAGATGATGAGCAGGGCGTAAACACCGGCGGTCAATATGCCGGGTAAGATCCCCGCGGCGAAAAGTTTGCCGATGGACTGCTGGGTAAACAGGGCATAGATCATCATCATCAAGCTGGGCGGAATCATGGATGCGAATGTCCCGGCCGAGGCGATGCAGCCGACCGATAGTGCCTTGTCGTAACCCAGCCGTTTCATCTCCGGCAGCGCGATTTTGCCGAATACCGCGGCGGTCGCGATGGAAGCGCCGGAAACGGCGCCGAAGAGCGCACAGCCGAAACAGGTGGCGACCAACAGGGAGCCCGGAAGGCCCCGGGTCAGCGCGTTGACGCCGTCGTAGGCGCGGCGGGCCAAGCCACCGTAGGAAGCGAACGACCCCATCAGGATGAACAGCGGTATGGCCGTCCAGGTCGGCGTGGCGATAGTGAAATAGGCGGATTGCCCGAGAAGCGAGACGCTACTGTCGAAGCCGAGAAGCACGGCGCTGGTGGCAAAGCCGGAAAGCAAGAACGACAACCCGATGGACATTCCGGCGGCCATGAGCAGAAGCAACAGGCCAATGCAAAGTATTCCGCCGATCAGGAAATCCATGGTGATTCGCTCGACGGGTTACGGCTGCGGCGACTGATGGGGGTGGACCCCGTCCCACCGGTCATCTTCCCGCGCAGCCCGCATTACTCAGAGATCCGGGTCGCCTCGTGTCCCCTGGCCATGAGGATCGAGTCGACCAGATTGACGGTGGTCTGAAGCAAGAAAAACACCATGCCGGCGACCATGACGAACTTGGTCGGCCAGATGGGAAGATCGATCAGCCCCTCGATCGAGCTGTTGGTCTCAAAGGCCGACCACGCGTCAGTGGTGACGGCATAAAACATCAAGCCAACCGTGACGACGGCGAGGAATTGGGTCGCCGCGACCGCGACGCGCCGCGTTTTATTCGAAAGCCTATTTATCGCGAATTCAAGGCCAACGTGCTCCGAATACTCCTCGCAGCGCGACAGCCCCAGATAGATGACGATCATCATCACGAAGACCGACAGCTCGGCGAGGCCGTGGAGCGGCATATCCATCGAACGGAACACGATGTCGATGACCAGCAACATCATCATGGCCAGCATCAACCAGCCGGCGAACCCGGCCAGCAGACGGTTGGCCTTGTGAAGGAAGGCCTTCATGGGCACCTCCTGCCGTCCCCCGCCGCGAACCGTAACCAGCGCGGCGGTGCAAGCGGGTCGATCTCTAACGCGCCAGGGCCTGCTTGTGGAGGGCCCGCACTTGCTCCATCACCTGCGCGGCGTCGGCAAGGCCGGCTTTCTCGGCCTCCGCCACCCATTCGGCCTGGAGCTTGGCCAGTTCGCCCCGGTTCTCCCAGGCCACCACGTCCGCCGAGGAGAGCTCGGTGACCGAATAGCCGGCCTCGATCTGCTCGGACCGAACTTTGTCAAACGCCGCGTCATAGACCGCGCCGAACTTCGCCTCGGCGATTTCACCGGCCTTTATGATACCGTCCTGCACATTTTTCGGCAGGGAATTGAACTTATCGGCATTCATCAGATGAAAGAGCGGCACCGCAAACCAAAATTCCTTGGAGATCAGC
>CAXMQC010000360.1:0-5034 GCA_964195285.1 Akkermansiaceae bacterium | reverse complement strand
CGATTTCCCTTGTCCGCTGGTCAGGCGTGGTTCGCGCCGTGATGCGCGCACCACAAGCGGGCCACAACGCAGCCAGCGGTCAAGGGAAACCGGCCTCCGGTGGGACTTCGCGGCCCGCCGGGTGCGTTGCGGCCCTTGCCCGATGCGGGGCGCGCATCACACTGCGGACCGCGTCTGCCCGGGCGGGCCGCGAAGCCCCATCAAATGAGTCTTTATCAACGCTCCTTGGTATTACAGGCCTCGATCGTCAGATCCGGCCCGGAGACCAGGAACATCGGCGCGGCGATCACCGGCAGGCGCAGCCTGCCTTCCAGTATGCTGGGCAACGGCATTGTCGGATTACCTCTTGGCGGGGCCGGTTCGAGCCCCAAGTTATTATGCATGCGCCGCGGCCACAAGGGACTGGACGCGGTTAGACAGCAACGCTATCCCTTCGGCGGATTGCGATATATCAGAGGACCAAATCATGGCGAGCGACGATTATATTGGCCTGTTCCCGCTGAGCGAGGACACCACCGCCTACAAGAAGCTGAGCGGCGATCATGTTTCGGTGGCGGAATTCGAAGGCGAGGAAGTGCTGAAGGTGGAGGTCGAAGGGCTGCGGCTGCTGGCCGAACAGGCGCTGATCGACATCAACCACCTGCTGCGATCGGAGCATCTGCAACAGCTCGCCAATATTCTGGATGATCCGGAAGCCTCGCCCAATGACCGCTTCGTCGCCTGGGACCTGCTGAAGAACGCCAATATCGCGGCCGGCGGCGTGCTGCCGATGTGCCAGGATACCGGCACCGTCATTGTTATGGGCAAGAAGGGGCGGCGCGTCTGGACCAAGGGCAATGACGAGGCGGCGCTGGCGGCGGGAAGCGGCGACGCCTATTTCAAGCGCAATCTGCGCTACAGCCAGCTGGCGCCGATCTCGATGTTCGAGGAGAAGAACACCGGCGACAATTTGCCGGCGCAGGTCGAGATCTATGCCGAGGGCGATGATGCCTACAAGTTCCTGTTCATCGCCAAGGGCGGCGGCTCGGCCAACAAGAGCTTCCTCTATCAGGCGATGCCGTCGGTGCTGACCGAAGACCGCATGCTGGCCTTCCTGGATGAGAAGATCCGCACCCTGGGCACGGCGGCCTGCCCGCCCTATCACCTGGCCGTGGTGATCGGCGGCACAAGTGCTGAATTGAACCTGAAGACCGTAAAGCTGGCCTCGACCAAATATCTTGACGGGCTGCCGACCCAGGGCTCGGAGAGCGGGCACGCCTTCCGCGACCTCGACATGGAGGCCAAGGTGCACGAGATGACCCGCAATATGGGCATCGGCGCGCAGTTCGGCGGCAAGTATTTCTGCCACGATGTGCGGGTGATCCGCATGCCGCGGCACGGCGCCAGCCTGCCGATCGGCATCGGCGTGTCCTGCTCGGCCGACCGCCAGGCGCTGGGCAAAATCACCAAGGACGGTATTTTCCTGGAACAGCTGGAGACCAACCCGGCGAAATACATGCCGGATATCGACGAGGCCAGCCTGTCCGGCGCTGTCGTGGAGATCGACCTGAACCGCCCGATGAAGGAAATCCTGGCCGAGTTGACCAAACATCCGATCCGCACCCGCCTGTCGCTAACCGGGCCGCTGGTGGTCGCCCGCGACATGGCCCATGCCAAGCTGCGCGCGCGGCTGGAGGCCGGCGAGCCGCTGCCCGACTATTTCAAGGATTACCCGGTCTATTACGCGGGGCCGGCCAAGACACCGAAAGGCTATGCCTCGGGCTCGTTCGGGCCGACCACGGCGGGGCGCATGGACAGCTTCGTCGACCAGTTCCAAGAGGCCGGCGGGTCGCTGGTGATGCTGGCCAAGGGCAACCGGTCGGCCGAGGTGCGCGTGGCCTGCAAGAAACATGGCGGGTTTTATCTCGGCTCGATCGGCGGCCCGGGGGCGCGGCTCGCCCAGGACTGCATCAAGAAGGTCGAGTGCATCGAATACGAGGAACTTGGCATGGAGGCGATCTGGCGCATCGAAGTCGAGAACTTCCCGGCCTTCGTGGTCACCGACGACAAGGGCAACGATTTCTTCCAGGATTTGAAAGTCGGGTAAGGCAGGGGTGCGGCGCCAGCGTTATGGCATGTTTCGTCTATGTGCTGGGCAGTGAGGGTCGCGCGGGCGAATTCCGGACCTATGTCGGCTGGACCACCGACCTCGACGCCCGCCTGGCCACCCACAATGACGGCAAGGGCGCGCGCTCGACCCGCGGCCGCCAGTGGGTTTTGCTCTATGCCGAGCGCTACCGGACCCGGGCTGAGGCGATGAGCCGCGAATGGCATCTGAAACGCGACCGCCGGTTCCGCCGCGAGGTCGGGCGGTAGGCCGGGCCTATCGAGCGGGTTGCATCCGAGAAACGAGTATACCCTTCCCTCTTTGGCCGAGCGGTCTCATCCTTCGTCAGGCTCAGGATGAGGATATTCGATTTACCCAATCCAAAATCGCCTCATCCTGAGCCTGACGAAGGATTGCCAGGAAGGAACGCAACTCCTTCCCAAGCGGGCTACCGCCCTGTCTCGCCGGGGCGTCGGTAGGCCGGGCCGGCCTGGCCTTGCCTAGTCGAGGCCCATGCAGTTGGCGTAGTAGGTCACCGTCGCCGGCCAGTCGCTGAACACGCCGATAACCCCGACGTCGCGGGCCAGCACGTCGAGCACCGTCATCATGTCGCCGTCATTGTCGATGGCGCCCTTGACCGTCCGGTAATACCAGCCGCCGCCGGCGGCCAGCGGGCCGGAGCGTTCCAATGTCCAGGTGATGATGTCGAGCCCCGCCGCCTTGGCCGCCCTGGCGTAGACCGACGGCACGATCCGGTTGTCGCCATCGAGCGCCAACAGCATCCACAGCGGCGGCGCGATAATGTTCACGCCCTCGGCGGCGAGCTGGTCCATGTCCGGCGTCCAGGTGACCGGACTAGTGTGGTTGAAAGCAGAGTCGCGGTAGCGGCCATCGAGATAGACCGCCTGTTTCCCGAAATCGGGCTCGCGCGCGATCCAGTAGCGCAGATCGGCGAGATTGAAGGACTGCGCGTAAACGTCGCCCGGCGGAATGCCCGCCGCCTTGTACTCGTCGATCATCTGCTGGGCGTAGTCCTCTTGGCTATAGTCACCGCCGAAGGGCATGGTGACGCTGGGGGCCTTCAGTTCCGGGGTGAAATTTACGCCCAGGTCGCGGAGCAGCGCGATGCTTTGCGCATGGGTCATCAGGGTGCCCTGCGTGGCATAAAGTTCGGTGCGCCAGCCGGCGGTGCCGCCGAGGAATTCCTCGGCTGTGGTCGCGCGCCGATCGCTGGCGTCCATCTTGCCCGTGAGCGACAGGAATTCATCGGCGGTGATTTCACTGGTGCGGCAAACCGCCGAAGCCGGCTTTGCGAGGCCACCGCCGGCGTCGAATTCGGCCGGGCTGAACGGCTGGATGCAGGTCGAGGCCAGCTCGGTCACCAGGATATTGGTCGTGGTTGCGAGATCGGCCTGCGAATGGCGGCACACCAATACGCGGTCCTTGGTGAAGGTCACGTCGCATTCGACAATGCCCGCGCCCATGCGCGCTGCCGCCCGGTATGATTCCTTTGTGTGTTCGGGAAACTGCATCCCCGCGCCACGATGTCCGATCGAAAAATCGCTTTTTTGAAACGGCTCTGCGGCGCATTGTTGAAGTTTTGCTTTAAGTTTTCCCTCGGCCATGTTCTCGACCAGGAAATAGGGGCGCGGGCCAAGCTGCACGCCCTGTGCCTGTCCAATATCGGCGGGCTGCGCGAATGCCGGCTGGCCGCCCGACAGGACTGTCGCAGGGACCAGAATCGCGGCAATCAGGGCCAGGGCGGCAAGCGCCGTTACGGTCTTTCGCATGGATATCTCCTTGCAAGCTCGGCGATTTGGATAGTCGTCAATCGTTCGTTTTCCACGATGCTGGATGCGACAAGACCGGTCAAGCGACGTCGACGGCGGAAAGCGGTGGATCGAAGATAGTCATACCGTCCTTGATCAGGCCGACACGAGCAATCGGAAGGGGCCAAAACCGTCGGATATTCGCGGTGCAATTTCGTTCCAAAAACAGCGCTACTTCAGTATAATAGACGCTTGTTGGGGAATATTTTGGGGATCTTCAGTCAACGCCATGCAAAGCGAACGAGAAGCTGGCACGATCTGCGAGGCCGTTCAACGGTGGGCGGACCGCGATCGCGATGCGCCGGTGTTCCTGGCGGAAAACCAGTCACCCCTCAGCTATGGCGCCCTCGCCGAGCTTGTCGACCGCTTTGGCCGCACACTCAATGCCGCGGGCTACGGGCGCGGTGATCGCATTGGCATCGTCCATTCCGGCGGCGCGGCGATGGCGTCGACCCTGTTGGGCGTCGCAAGCCGTGCCACGGCCGTCCCGCTCTCCGCCGCCTACACGGTGGGTGAATATGCCATTCATCTCCATGATCGCGGGGTCAAGGCGCTGATCGTCGAAGCCGGCATGGATACGCCGGCCCGGGCGGCGGCGGCGCAACGAGGCATTCAGGTGCTCGAAGTCGCAACGGTCGATGATTCGGTGGCCGGCAAGGTCATGCTGCGCCCCGGTCCCGAACAAACGCCCGGTCATTCCGGGGGGGCCAGCGCGGATGAGCTTATGCTGGTCCTGGCAACGTCTGGAACCACCTCACAGAGCAAGATCGTCCCGCTGCGCCACCGCCACATCATGCTTCGATCGGCGACGACGGTAAATTTCATGAAGCTGGGCACCGATGACCGCTGCGTCAATCTGCAACCGCTGACCTATGCAAGTGGCTTATATAATCTCTGTGCGTCGTTATTGTCCGGCGGCAGTGTCATGTTCCTGCCGCGCTTTAACGTCGCGACCTTTTTCCGCTATTTGGAAGGCGTGGGCCCGACCTGGTACACGGGCAGTTATACCTTTCAGCACAGTATCCATGCGCAGGCGCCCAACTTCGAGGAGCCGATTCGCAAATCACACCTCCGGTTCATTCGCACCTCCTCTGGCGCCCTCGTTTCCCAAATTGCCGA
>CAXMQC010000359.1:0-3102 GCA_964195285.1 Akkermansiaceae bacterium | reverse complement strand
CGGGTGATATCGCGCTGTCGTCGCTTAGGTTGGATCCCGTTGTTATGGAGGCCGGGGGCCTGCAACGGCAAATAACCGTCGCCCGTCTGCCGGACCTGAATCCCTGTCTGGAAATGAGGGAAACGGTTCGCATCCCCGTCGCCGCACGGGGCGATACGCCGATCTGGGTGCGTGTCACCACGGAAGACGGCTTTAACGCCTGGTCCAGCCCGATATATCTTTTCCGCGAGCCTTGATATTATCTTCGCGTCCAGCGTCCAGCATCCAGCTAATATCGAAAGCCACGCCATGCCCCGAATAAGCGAAGAAATTGCCCTTGCCAGCCCCAGCCCGGGGACACGGCGCAGCCTCAAGGTCCATCGCTACGGCAAGCCGGGCGCGCGGCCCAAGGCGTATTTCCATGCGGCGCTGCATGCCGACGAATGGCCGGGGCTGTTGACCCTGAACCATCTGATCGGACTGCTGGATACTGCCGATTCCGAGGGCCGGATCGTGGGCGAGATTGTGTTGTTGCCCTACGCCAACCCGATTGGCCTCAGCCAGTATTTCAATGGATACAATATTGGCCGTTTCGCCGCCGATGGCGGTGGCAATTTCAACCGTCACTGGCCCGACCTGACGGACGCCGCGATGGAAAAGCTGGACGGCAAGATCGGCAACGACCCGGCAACCAATGAAGATCAGGTCCACGCGGCGTTGAAGGCCGCCATCGACGATCTTCCCCGCCAGACCGAACTGGAAATCCTGAAGGCGACGCTGTTGTCGCTGGCGGCCGGCGCCGACCTGGTATTCGACGTCCATTGCGACAGCGTGTCGATGATGCATCTCTATGCTCACAGGAGCCAACGCGACGAGGTCATGATGCTGGCCGGCGATATGCAGTCGCCCGTCGTCCTGCTGGAGGACGATCCCGACGATTTTCCGTTCGATTCCGCCAATGCGGCGCCCTGGCTCCGGATCAAACAACAACTCAGCCTGGACGAGGCGCTGCCGGACGGCTGTTTTGCGGTAACGGTAGAGTTGCGCGGCCATAACGACGTGATGGATAATCTCGCCAAAAGCGACGCCGCGAGCCTGTTCCGCTTTCTCGTGCGCCGCGGCGTCGTCGAGGGCGATCCGGGGCCGTTTGTCGAGGCGCCCTGCGAGGCCACGCCGCTGGAGGGCATGGATACGCTGCACGCTCCCGGGGCCGGCATCGTCGCCTGGCGGCACGAGATCGGGACCCGCGTCGAAGTCGGCGACCTGATGGCCGAACTGGTCGATATCGAGGCCGACGATCCGGCCGCCGCGCGCACGCCGATCCACAGCCGCGCCTCGGGCCTGTTCTTCGCCCGCAAGGCCGACACCCTGGCCCGGCCGGGTGAGCAGATCGGCAAGGTCGCCGGCGCGGAACCGCTGGCCCACCGGAAAGCGGGCAGCCTGCTTTCGCCGTAAGGCGGGCGGCAGTGCGACCTCACCCTTCGAGACGCCCCTACAGGGCTCCTCAGGATGAGGCTCCAGCGTTTGTGCCCTCATCCTGAGGAGGGCCATAGGCCCGTCTCGATGGGTGAGGTCGCGCGGAGTAAATGGAGGTGGCTACAGCTCTACCGAATATCCGTGCTGATCACGGGGGGCTCGGCCGCGGTGTCCCTGGGGCTGCGTTTCAGGCCGGCAAACCAGGACGGTCTGTCGCGGTAGAGCTGCGGCGACAGTTTGATCTCGGTCCACAAAACGGCGCGCGTTACCAGGAAATTGATGGTCAGGTATATCGCGCCGGCGACGATGAAGACCTCGACGGGGCTCCAGGTGGCGGCGATGATCTTCTTCGCCTCGCCGGTAATGTCCAGGATGGTTATGGTGCTGGCCAGCGAGGTCGCCTTGATCATCAGGATAATCTCGTTGCCGTAAGCGGGCAGCGCCTGGCGGATGGCGATCGGGAAGACGATGCGCCGGAACAGCAGCAAGCCCGACATGCCGGCCGCCCGCGCCGCCTCGAGCTGGCCCCAGGGAACCGACTGAATACCGCCGCGGATGATCTCGGAGGTATAGGCGCCGGTGTTCAGCGTCAGCGCCAGGATCGCGCAGGACCACGCGTCGCGAAAAAAATACCATAACCCCCATGCCTCGAGATACTCACGGAACTGACCGGAGCCATAATAGATCAGGAAGATTTGCACCAACAGCGGCGTCGAGCGGAAGATATAGACGAAGCCATAGGCGATGGCCCAGGCGGCGCGGTTCTTCGACAGCCGCATGACGGCGATGCCGGTGGCAAGCACGAAACCTATGGTCAGCGACGAGACGGCCAGCAAGATCGTCACGGGGATCGCGTCACGCAACACCGGCCAGGTTTCCGCGATCAGTTCCCAGTCCATCTCAGGTCGTCCTCACGCCGCGGTTGGCCCAGACTTCGGCGCGCAGGAAACCGCGGTTGGAAATCGAGGCGAGACCCAGATAAAGCACGAAGGCGGTGATATAGAAGGTGAAGGGCTCCTTGGTCGAACCGGCGCCGACGGCGGCCTGGCGCATGATCTCGACCAGCCCGATGACCGAAATCAGCGAAGTTTCCTTCAGGGTCAGCTGCCAGACATTGCCGAGGCCCGGCAACGCGTAGCGCGCCACCTGCGGCAACAGCACGCGCCGGATCCTGAGCGCCCGGCTCATGCCGACGGCGCGGGCTGCCTCGATCTGGCCTCTCTCCACCGCTAGCACGGCGCCGCGGATAACCTCGGTGGAATAGGCGCCGGCGCTCAGCCCGATGCAGATCATGCCGGTGACGAAGATCGGCAAATCGATGAACTCGCCATATCCGAAGAGCCCGCGGGCGACCCCGCGCAACACGGCCCCGCCACCAAAGAACACGAGATAGATGATCAGAAGTTCCGGCAGGCCGCGGATGATGGTGGTGTAGCCGCCGGCCAACAGCCTTGCCGCGATCCAGTTCGACAGCTTCATCGCCGCGCCGATCGAGCCGAAGACGATGCCCAGGGCGTAGGAACAGGCGGCCACGGCGAGCGTCATCAGGGCGCCGTAAATCATCTCGTCGCCCCAGCCTAGATCACCCCAAACGAGCAGTGTCAAGTCCACCTGTAAATCCCCATCAACTATGGAATGAAAACGGCG
>CAXMQC010000358.1:0-6107 GCA_964195285.1 Akkermansiaceae bacterium | reverse complement strand
TACGCTGTGGGTGGCCGGGTGGGGGAGCGGGCCGGTGCAGACTCCACGCAGGTGGGAAAAGCTTCAGCCCACAGTCAATGAACGAGGGAAACCATGCCGTCGAAAGCGAATCCGCTGAACCTAAACAAACTGCAGCTAAAGACCCTGACCATTTTGCAGGAGCTGGCCGGCGACCCTGGCATCACCGAACGCGACGAAGTTTCCGGCGGCACGCGGATCATCGGCATCCCGGCGCCGCACGGCAACCATTTCCACGTCGGCGCACGGGTTGTGATGAGCAGTGACGCGACCGGGCTGAACAACGAAGGCGTCTGGCTGGCACTGGTTCGCAAGGGCCTCGCCGCGGCCGGCGTCTTTCCCTTCAGCATCGTCGTCACCCCCGCCGGCCTGGGATATGACACCGGAATGCGCGACCAGATCCTGCACGGCGCGGATCACTGATACCATCAGTGTCTGGCAAACGGCTTGCGAACAGCGTCAATCAGTTGTATAGTATTCCTTTGTAACTAATTGATTTATTTAATTTTTTATTAACGGAACTATCCCCACCGTTGTGGAGTTTCTTATGCAGGACGATTATAGCGGCAATCCGGTGACCGAACCGCCGGCACCTTTCGGCGGCCCCGTGACCGGCGACCTTTACCAGTCGCGGGACGGATACAGCGCGTTCCAGAATATATATATCGGCCTGATGGCGCTGGTGGTCCTGGCGGTTCTGTCGGCCGGCGGCTGGGGTACCTGGCGCTATATGACCCACGGCTTCATGTCCTTCGATCTGCAGGAGATGGTCGACGTCATCGAGGCGGGGGATCCGACGGAAGCCGAAATCGCCGCCAACGAAATCGTGGAACTGGGTTTTGAGGCACATGCAGCCGTTCCCTTCCTGACCGAAATTGTCGCCAACCCGGATTTGCCGAACAGGGCTATCGCCGCCGAAACGCTGGGCCGCCTTCAAGTCGCCTCGCCCGAGGCGGTAGAAGCGCTCGGCGAGGCGGTACGCGACCCGGACCAAGCCATGCGCCACGCCGCGCTGAGGGCGCTTTCCCAAATCGGACTGCCGGCCGAGGCAGCGCTGCCCGCGATTCTGGATCTGCTCGACTCGGGTGATGTGAAATCCCGGCAGCTCGCCGCGCGGGCGCTCGGCAATATCGGTTATCTGGAAATCGAGGCGGAGGACGCGCTGGTCGCCGCGTTGGCGGACTCGGCGCCGGAGGTCCGGGCTGCGGCGCTGGCGGCCCTTGTGCAGACCGGCGCCGAACTGCCGGAAGGCAGCATCGCCAAGCTGATCGAGTTTCTGACCGCCGCCGATATCGACACCCGCGCCGACGCGGTCGTGGCACTGGGTCAATTGGGCCCCCGGGCGGCGGAGGCCGTTTCGGCGATCGAAACCGCGCTGGCCGACGAGTCGAGCGAAGTCAGGCATAGCGCAGCCTGGGCGCTGGGTAATATGGGCGAGGCACAGGGCGCGCAGGCGGTGCCGCCGCTAACGGCGGTGCTCGAAACCGACCCGGACGCCGATGTACGGGCGCAAGCCGCCTGGGCGCTGGGACAGATGGGTACGGCAGCCGAACCCGGCGCGGACGCCCTGCTGGCAGCGCTGGAAGACCCGGACGATATGGTCCAATTCGAAGCTTATGAGGCGCTGAAGAGCCTTTTGAAAGCCAAGGGCGAGGATTTCAACGGCATCTCGGCGGCGCTGGACAATCACAAGCTGCACGCCGGCAACTGTGGCCATCACGGCCTCGAAGGCGCGGAAGACGAACCCGGACACGAGTATCTCGACGACCTGGCGGGGACTTCGGAGGGCTGATCCTCTATCCTCACAAATTCTCGATGTCCACCGGCTCGATGTCGTCGGCCGGGGTGAAACCGAACACTTTGCCATAGAAATACAGCTCGCCTTCCAGGGCGCCCTTGATGTTTTCGGCCATGCGGAAGCCGTGGCCCTCGCCCTCGAAGGGCACGTAGGCGACCGGAATGCCCTTGGCGCGCAGGGCCGCGACCATCGCCTCGGCCTGATTCGGCGGTACCACCTTGTCGTCCAGCCCCTGGAAGAAGATCACCGGGCAATCCAGCCGGTCGGTATGGTTGATCGGCGAGCGGTCGCGCCACAGCGCCTCGGCTTCGGGCAGCGGACCGACCAGCCGGTCAAGATAGCGGCTTTCGAACTTGTGGGTATCGCCAGCCAGCGCCATCAGGTCGCCAATGCCATAATGGCTGGCGCCGGCCTTGAAGACATCGTGGAAGGTCAGCGCTGCCAGCACCGTATAGCCACCGGCGCTGCCGCCGGAGATCGCCATGCGGTCCTTGTCGACGAATCCGCCGTTTCCATGTCGGCGGGCCACGGCAACGCAATCCTCGACATCCGCGACGCCCCATCGCCCGTCGAGCTTGCGGCGGTATTCGGTCCCGAAGCCCGTCGAGCCACGGTAATTGACGTCGATTACCGCAAAACCGCGGCTGGTCCAATATTGGATCTTGAGATTGAGGCCGAGCCGGGCCTGCGATGTAGGCCCGCCATGGATCTTGACGATTAGCGGCGGCAACTCGCCCTCTAGCGCCTGGAAATCCCGGTTTTGCGGCCAATAGCGAAAGGCGAAAACCTCGCTGCCGTCGGCGGTCGGGAAGGCCGTGCATACCCCCCTGGAAATGTATTCGGGGTCGACCCGGAAATCGGCGGACTGACAGACAATATCATGTATGCATTTTGCTGGGTCGAGTAATACCACCGCCGCCGGCTCCGCCTGGCCGATACCGACAAACGCGGCGCGGCCATCGGCAACGCAAAGATGGTCAAAATCCACGAATGGCAAATTGAGCGGCCGCAGGCTGCCGGTTGCCGTATCCAAAGTTCGTATTCCCCATTGAGCCTCGAGCGCACCCATCCAGAGAATCGTGTTTTCGGCCATGAAGCCATATGTCGTCATGCCGAATTGCCAGAGCGGCCGACCAATATCCAATTCATCCCCATAGACCAGTTCCGCCTTATCACCGGACCAGCGGTAGAGATCCCACCAGCCGGTAAGGTCGGAGACGAAATGCAGGACGCCGTCCGGCGACCATTCAGGCTGAAAGACAGACTCGTCCGGCCCGCCGGCAATGCGGCGTGCGTTTTTCGACCCACCATCGGTATCCAATTCGGCGAGCCACAGTTCGGTCCCGTCCCAGGGCATGTTGGGGTGGTTCCAGCAGATCCAGGCGATTTGCACACCGTCGGGCGACAGGCGCGGCGCGGCGTAGAAATCGTGGCCGCGGTGGAAGGGCGCCTCGCCGCCGTCAAGCGATATGGCGACCAGAAGATTCTCCGGCTCCCCTTCCCTGTTATGATCCTCGGCGACACAGACCAGGCGGCGGCGCGCCGTATCGACGCTGAAATCCGCGTAACGGGTTTTGTTCTCCGGCGTCAGCGGACGAGGTGCGCCGCCGGGTTCGGCCATCCAGACCCGCTGGTCTGAATCGTTGCAGAACCAGACAACGCCGTTGCACACCACGAAGGCCGCTCCGCCATACTCATGAACCCGGCTGCGCGCGCTGAATTTCGCTGGAATAGCCTCGGTGATCGTCCCGTCGGCGATGCGATGCATGATAGCGACGCGGCCATCCTCGGACGGCCGTGCCTCGCCCCACCATACGTCTTCGCCATCAAGAGCGACTTGCGTGAATCCGATGCTGCCACCGGCTATCGAACCGGCTGTTATGGGTGATTTCCAGGCGCCGTAAGGGGCAGTTTCGCGACTCGCCAACGGGGTCCTCCGAGCGAAAATATAGGCGGCAGAATCGGCCAAGAGGACCTTATCATATTTGCGCAATCGGCAAGCGCGGGCGATGAAATCAGTGGCGGTTTATCGGAAAGCGCGTCAAGTCTGCTGGCGCGACCGGCCTGACTTCGGCCATGTCGCGTTGTCGCCGGACAGAAATGTAACCTATTGTGACGCCGGGTCCGAAGACTGAGTCTGGACCCGGTAAGTCGTCCAATTCTTTAAGAGCGCCGCAGGCCGCGTGCGACCTTGCCGCTCAAACGGCAAACGCCCTGAACCGCTTCAAAAATAGCGGTGGAGATAAACTCGCCGGGGACTGTGGCAACTGCGCCAACCGGGCCGATCGCGTGCTGACGATTCTGAGTGTTATTGTCGTTCATCTCTGGTTCCTCCTGAAAAAATATCACCGGAAAAGCGCCCGGCCGCGTATTGAACTGATCCGCATATACGCGCCTTTGCAGGGTTCGAAAACTGTTGTTTTTGCAGTGCAGCATAGTGCAGAACGCATAGCTGCAAACACCGCTAGATTTATGGTAATATTTCCCGCGACTCGCCAACATCACATTGATACAAAATGTCCGAAGACGGCAGCACAGAACCAGTAGATCCGCCACCGGCCATACCGCCGGGGCAAAAGAAATTTCTTATCGTCATGGGGGCCGCGTTGGTGGCGATGCTCGTGCTAGGTGTCTTATATCTGTACGATATGGGTGCGTTCAGCAGCCGGCCGAGCTACGACAAGACCTGGGCCTATTGCGAAAGCGGCGACAGATGCACCGCAATCCGCGCGCCCTGTGAATCCTGGGTTGCGATCAGCGACAAGAATCTGGATGTCGCCGAGGCCTATTACGACCACATGATCGCGCTGGTCGAAGAGTCGCCACAGATGGAATGCGGTAGCGCGCCGCAAAGCGATGTCGAGCCCAAGGCCCAATGCCTTTCCGGGATCTGCGCACTGGCGCAATAATCCAGCGCGAACATGAAACGGGCCCGGACCGTTTTGCCATGACGGTTGTCGAGGACAGGCGTACCCGCGTCGGGGTCCTTGCCGTGCCGCGTAATTAGCCTTTTCGGATTCACCCGCCAATGCGGCGGAAAACGATGTCACCCAGATCGAGCGGCTGCTTCCACTCCGGGCCAGAAGTATTCCACGGACCCAATTTTTGTTTTTCCTTGAAGCCGGAGCAAGAAGCGGTGACGTAATAGCTCTGCGCCGCCGTGAGCGGCCTGACCTGGATATCGAAATGGCCTTCGACCTCTTGTCCGACCTTACGACTGTCGTTGGCGGCATCCCAAAGATCCAGGCGGCAGCGCTTCAGTTCACGTCCGTCGGATTCAACCATGGCGCCCTTGATGCGTATCCATCCCTGTTCCGACATCGGCGTACAGGCCGCCGCGACCAGAACGCCGATCACCGCCAATCCGCGAAATATCTTCATCCACCTTCCCCCACACTGTTTCTCCGCCGAAGCAGCTTAAACCTACGGTGAAAAGGTTTCCAACTCATTACGATATTATCCCTTATTTGGCACAAATTTTATTTGTACTTTATACGATAAAAATTGCACTAAATTTCCCGAAATAGTAAACATGCCCTTAACAAAACGCAGGACGGGCGGGGTGGAACCGACGATACCAGCGCTAACGGGCAGAGACGGCACTGGATACGAGCGAGAGTACGAGATTATGGAACGACGACATTGACATTCTCCTATGTTGGAAACGACATTCAACCTTCTAATGCCGGGCGCCACGCCCGGCATTTTTTTGTTTCCGCCGCGCCGCCTCGCGCCGTAATGTCGCCGCATGAAGCCAATCGATTTTCTCATGGGCGTCACCGTCGCCGTTACCTGGGGCATGGGATTCACCTTCGCCAAGGCCGGCATGAGCCAGTTTCCGCCGATCATGTTGATCGCGCTCCGCTTTTCGGTAACGGCGCTGGCGTTGGTGTGGTTCGTGCGCCCGCCGGTCGGGTCGATGGGACGGGTATTTCTGATCTCTATCATCATCGGTACAGTCCAATATAGCCTGACCTTCACCGGCCTGGACGGGCTCGACGTTTCGCTGGCCGCGATCATCATTCAGATGGAAGTGCCGTTTGCGACCCTGTTGGCTGTGATCTTCCTGGGCGACCGCATGGGTTTGTGGCGCATCGCGGGCATGGCTGTTGCATTCACAGGCGTGGTGCTGATTGCCGGACAACCAGCGGTCCAGGATGATCTGGCGCCGGTCTTCATGGTGCTGGCCGGCGCGGTAACCTGGGCCTACGGCAACATACTGGTCAAGAAGCTGGGCAATTCGCTGGGCGGGTTTCAGTTGATCGCGTGGGTCGCGGTGTTTACCGCACCG
>CAXMQC010000357.1:0-5297 GCA_964195285.1 Akkermansiaceae bacterium | reverse complement strand
GACGCGGCCCGGCTCGATGCCGCAGGAGGCGCTGACGATGACCTTGGGGTCGGCGTCCTTGATGCGGGTGGCCAGCTCATTGGGCGCAAATCCCCCGAAAACCACCGAATGCACGGCGCCGATGCGGGCACAGGCCAACATTGCGACGACGGCCTGGGGCACCATCGGCATATAGATGATGACCCGGTCGCCCTTCTCCACACTCAGCCCCTGCAGCACACCGCCAAAACGCGCGACCTTGACCAGTAGTTCCGCATAGGTCAGCACGCGCTGCTTGCCGGTTATCGGGCTGTCGTAGATGATCGCCGGCTGATCGCCGCGGCCGCGCTCGACATGGCGATCGACCGCGTTGTAGCAGGTGTTGACGACACCGCCCGCGAACCAGCGATAAAAGGGCTTTTTCGAATCGTCGAGCACCTTGTCCCATTTCTCGATCCAGTCGATTCCTTCCGCGGCCTCGGCCCAGAAGCCTTCGGGATCGGCGATAGAACGGTCGTAGATTTCGTCGAAACGGCTGGTCATGTTATGCCTCCTGGATCATCCGGCGGTTGGTGCCGCAGCTTCCTTGCATGGCTGCTTGTTGCCCGGCGATTATAGTTGCGATGGCGGTGAACGGAAGGGACAAAGCCCCGATTGCGTCAACAGGCCGCTCCGGCCTTCCCGCCGCGGACACCAACAGGCGCTTGCCGTAAGCCCTTGCCTGCGGCCATTATGAGAGGATCGCGACCGAAAACACCGGGCAGGGAAGATCGGGACATGGCCACCAGTGCATATAACGACAATCTGGGCCGCAACGACGCAAATTTTGCGCCGCTAACCCCCTTGAGCCTGATCCGCAGAGCCGCCTCGGTCTATCCCGGGCGCACGGCCGTAATTCATGGCAGCCGGCGCTTCACCTGGGCCGAGACATATGCGCGCTGCCGGCGCCTCGCGAGCGCGTTGTCGCGGCATGGGATCGGCAAGGATGACACGGTGGCGGTGATGGCCGCCAACGTGCCTGCCCTCTATGAAGCCCATTTCGGGGTACCGATGGCGGGCGCCGTGCTCAACGCCATCAACACGCGGCTGGACGCGGCGACCGTCGCCTACATCCTGGCCCACGGCGAGGCCAGGATCTTGCTGACCGACCGGGAGTTCGCGCCGGTCGTGAAAGAAGCATTGGCGCAATGCAAAACCAAACCACTGGTCATCGACATCGACGACGATGCGGTCGAAGGGGGCGAGTTCCTGGGCGATATGGAGTACGAGGCCTTCATCGAGGGCGGAGATCCGGCGTTCGAATGGTCGCCGCCGGGCGACGAATGGGATTCGATATCGCTGAACTACACCTCGGGCACGACAGGCAAACCCAAGGGCGTGGTTTACCACCACCGCGGGGCCTATATGCTGGCCCTCGGCAATATCCTGACCTGGAACCTGCCGCCGCACCCGGTCTATCTGTGGACCCTGCCGATGTTCCATTGCAACGGCTGGTGCTTTCCCTGGACGCTGGCCGCCGTTGCCGGGACCAGCGTCTGCCTGCGCAAGGTGACGGCGGGCCAAATATACACCGCGATCCACGAGGCCGGCGTCACCCGGTTTTGCGGTGCGCCGGTCGTACTCAACATGGTGATAAACGCCACCGACGAGGAACGCGGCGCGCGCCTGCCCCACAAGGTAGAGGTGATGACCGCCGCCGCACCGCCGCCGGCCGCGGTACTGCAGCGCATGGCGGAGCAAGGCTTCGATGTTACCCATGTCTATGGGCTGACCGAGGTCTATGGCCCGGCGACCGTCTGCGCCTGGCACGAAGAATGGAGTCTGCTGCCGGAGGCCGAACAGGCGGCATTAAAAGCGCGCCAGGGTGTCGGGTATGCGGTGCTGGAGGATCTGATGGTGGCCGACCCGGATACGCTGGCGCCCGTGCCGAGCGACGGCCAGACGATGGGCGAGGTCATGCTGCGTGGCAATATCGTAATGAAGGGGTACCTCAAAAACGAGCAGGCGACGGCCGAGGCATTCCGCGGCGGTTGGTTCCACAGCGGTGATCTGGGGGTAGTACATCCGGACGGTTATATCGAACTGCGGGACCGCGCCAAGGACATCATAATTTCAGGGGGCGAGAACATTTCGACCATCGAGATCGAGAGCGTGCTGTATCGGCATCCGGCCATTTTGGAGGCCGCCGTGGTGGCGCAGCCGAACGAAAAATGGGGTGAAACGCCCTGCGCTTTCGTGACTTTGAAAGAAAATAACAATGCCACGGAAGAGGAGATCATCGCCTTCTGCAGGGAAAAAATGGCACATTTCAAGTGCCCAAAGACCGTAATTTTTGGTTTATTGCCAAAGACTTCGACTGGTAAAGTACAAAAATATGTACTTCGTGACAAAGCCAGAGAGATATAAGCCAGAAACTCGTTAACACTTATAGTTAATTTTTTGTTTGTACGACAGCTGAAGTTATGCCATATTTTCCCTGCGGCGCTATGGCGTCATGATGCCTGCGGGTGTTGTGTCGTCAAGTGTTACTGAACAATAATACCGCTTCCCCACAATTCGGTCCGGCCCCCCCAAGGCCGGGCCGTTTTATTTTTGTCTGACGGCGGCAGGCTATCCGACGGGTTCGCGCCGGTCCCTGGGATTAGCCCCCGCCGGTTGTCAGCATCAATACGCCGTCCCACTGGGCGTCGCCCTGGGGCGGATCGATGCGTTTTCGGCTGAGTGCCGGCAAGGTGCGCGCCAACAGGTCACGCGGGGCGTTGGCATCCTTGCCGGTCAGCACCAGGCTGACAATTCCAAGCGGCTGGCGCAGATCCTCTCGGGTCACGGTGGCGAGCCACAGGGGTGGCGAATTCTCGCCGGATTTCAGCTGTATACCGGAATCCCACAGCCGCAGCACCAGGCGTGTACGGTCGCCTTCCTCGCGCAATGTCAGCATCGTCCGCGGAACACGACCTTCATGCAGTTTGGGCAGAACCGGCAAGGTTTCCATGCCGCCGCCAGTGGCCAGCCAGGCGATGGCGCCGATCGCGTTCCAGGCTACCGGCTCGCGCCAGCCGGCCCGGCCCAGCGTTTGCAGCAGATAATCCGGCGACCCGGCCAATTGCAGGACAAAGGGTTCTTCATATTGGCCGCCCAAATCGACGCGGTGGGACGGCAATTCCTGCCAGCCGCCGCCGATCCAATCGGACGCCGTCATCATCGATGCGCGCGCAACGGGCTGGTAGCGGGCCAGGTCGCGTGAATGAAAGAAAGTGATGTTGATGATACCGGCGACGACCAGCGTCCCCGCGACCGCCGGCAGCAGGCCGCGCGACAGGCCCCCGGCGGGGCGATGGCGGACATAGGCGATGCCAAGCAGTCCGACCCAGGCGATGCCGAAACCCAGCCCGCCGGCGACGTCGGTGAACCAGTGCGCACCGAGATAGAGCCGCGACAGGGCGATCAATCCGACCAGCAGGGTGCAGACCGCCGCGATGGCCGAACGCAGGATCGGCTCGTTGCCGCGCATGGTCATGACCGCGAGAAAGCCGTAAACCACGGCGTTGACCGTGGCATGGCCACTGGGGAAGGAAAAGGCACTCCAGCCTTCGTATAATTCCGGGATCGGGCGCGGCGTATGCAACGCGATCTTGATCGCCGCCGCCACCGCCTGGGCGATCACCACGGCGGCGGCCAGATAAGCGGCGTCGATCCAGGCCCGCCGCCACAACAGCCAGCCAACGCCGGCGAATATTACCGGCACGGTCACTCTGGCATCCCCCAGTTCGGTGATCGCCACCATCGCCATATCGCCCCATGGGGTGCGCAGCGCCTGTAGCGCATTGAAGATCGAGGCGTCGGCGCGGACCAGGGCGGCGCCGGCGATCACGTCTTCCAGAATGGCGAAAAATCCCCAGCCGCCGAGGATCAGCAATATTGCCAAGGGCGCCAACGCCCGGGCCTCCCTGTGACCGGGGTCGAGCAGCGCCACGATCTCGCGACCCACGATATTGTCATGCGCGCGCGCCCAGATCAGCAACCGGCGCATTGCCGCCGCGCCGGCGGGAACACCCCAGAACAGCATGGCGCGCGCCGCCAGCAGCAGCAAATAGCCGATGACCAGCACCAGCAGGATCAACGCGGCCAGCCGCGCCGTGACCTCACCGGCAAGCTGGAGGCTGGCGCCGATCAACGCACCCGGCAACACATAGGCCAGCGCCCAGCACAACGCCGCAAGCAGGGCTGCAACGAGAAATCGCCGCCAATCCATTGCCGCCATGCCGCCGATTGCCGGCAGGATGCCGCGCAAAGGCGGAGTCAGTCGCCCGATCAATATGGCCTTGCCGCCATGTTTCTGGAAAAACCGTTCCGCGCGTTCGACCAGCGCCCCGCGGCTGGCCAACGGACCCCAGCCCAACAGGGCGCGGCCATACCGGCGACCCATCCAGAAAGAGACTATGTCGCCCGCCACGGCGCCCAGTCCCGCCAATATGAGAACCGGACCAAGATCCAGCGCACCGGTCGGCACCAGGATCGCCGCGCCAACGATAAACGTCGAGCCGGGGATGAAGAACCCGAACACCGGGATTAATTCCCAGAACGCCATGGCGAATACCAGGAAATAGGCGAGATACCGGTATGCGGCGACAAATTCGGCGATGCTTTCGAACCAGAACATACGCGGAATGCTAGTGCGATTCGGCGGGATTGTCCCGCAGCATCGTCATTCCGCGGCGTCGGCTTTCGGGGTGGGGTTTCGCCATTCCGCGAGCAGTTCGGCCTCGTGGGCCTTCGCCTTGACGATTGCCGCTTCCTTCACATGGCCGAAGCCTCGGATAAGGCTGGGAATCTCGGCGATCTCGACCGCCAACGCCTGATTGCCGGCGTTCAGGGCCGCCAGCAATTCCGCAATGGTTTCCTCGTAATCCCTGGCCAATTGCCGCTCAGCCCGTCTTTCGGCCGTATAGCCGAATATATCGAGGGCGGACCCGCGCAGGCCCTTGAGTCTGGCAAGCAATCCGAAAACTGTGAATATCCATGGACCGAAGCTCTTCTTTTCCATCTTTCCAGTCTTCGGATTGGGGCGGCTGATCAGTGGCGGCGCCAGTTGGACACGCACTTTGTAATCGCCCTCGAAATTCCTCTCTAGGGACGATCGGAATTCCTCGCTCCGATACAGCCGGGCGACCTCATACTCATCCTTGACCGCCAACAGCTTGAAGTAGTAGCGGGCCACCGCCTCGGTCAATTCATCGTGGCCGGGGGCCTGTTCGCCTTCCGCGGCGCGGACCCGTGCGACCATGTCCGAATAGCCTTTCGCATAGGCCGCATTCTGG
>CAXMQC010000356.1:0-6483 GCA_964195285.1 Akkermansiaceae bacterium | reverse complement strand
GCTGTTGACCACGGCCCGGCATTCCAGTTCCATCGGCATGCCGCCACCAACCCGCAACACAATGCCGCCCTCGCCCACCTGTCCCGACTCCACAAGCGCGTTGAAGGCAATCATCGCGCCATGAGCCTCGGCATCGCCTTGAAGGGCCAGCATCAGGCCGTGGCTGTCGATAATGCCGGTCGACGGAGACAGCAACGCGGCGCTGGCGTTCAGGGCCGGTTCCTGGGTGTTCAGGTCGGCAGACGAAAGCCGCTTCAAGTCATCGACGCCATTGGCGGCAGCCGCTGCCGCGATGCGAATCAATTGCGGTTCCTCGGACTCGCTTGTCGCGACGATGAGTTTACCGCAGCGGCGATGGTCGACGCCCCGCTCGGCGCAATAGCGGTAGAGCATGTCGCGACCGGCCACACAAAAACGAGCCTTCAGGCTGTCTTTCGGATAATAGATGCCGGCATGGATAACCTCGCTATTGCGCGAGCTGGTATGGGCGCCGATCTCGGCCCCGGATTCCAGAATAATCACCTCGCGGCCGGCCAACGACAGGTGCCGGGCGATGGCCAATCCAACCACGCCCGCGCCGATTACGACACAGTCGGCCTTTTCCCTTTGCACGTCCATTTCCTCTTGCGGCTAAAAGCCGCTGGATTTTGCCCCCGGCAGGGTGCTTGTATGCAACACGGTTCGTAATCACGCGACGCAAACATAAGCAGAAAACTCATGAAAGACGACAGTCTGGTAACCCATGTGGGCAATTATCCCGCCGAAAATCACGGCATCATCAACCCGCCCGTCTATCACGCCTCAACCGTCCTGTCCCCGACGCTCGAGGCTTACCGTAATATCAAGAACGCCAAGGTGCGGTACGGCCGCCGTGGAACGCCCACCAGCCATGCGTTTGAGGACGCGATCGCGGCGCTGGAAGGCGGCAACGGCGCGGTTTCCACGCCGTCGGGGCTGGCGGCGGTTACTTGCCTGATAACCGCCTGCGCCAAGGCTGGCGACCACATCCTGGTAACCGACAACGCCTATCAACCGACGCGATATTTCTGCCAGACGATATTGAAGAAATTCGGGGTTGAGACCGAATATTACGACCCGACGATCGGCGGCATGATCGAGACGCTGATCCGGCCCAATACCAGCGTCGTTTATGTCGAGTCCCCCGGCTCGCTGACGTTCGAGGTTCAGGACCTGCCGGCTATTGCCGAGGCAGCGCACAAGGCCGGCGCCATCGTTATCTCCGACAATACCTGGGGCGCGGGCTACTACCATAAACCGCTGAGCCTGGGCGCCGATATCAGCCTGCAGGCCGGCACCAAATACATTGTCGGTCATTCCGATACCAACCTGGGCATCATCGTCTGGAAGGACGCGGAGCGGTTCGGACGGATCCGCGACGATATCCAAAGCATGGGGATCTGCGCCGGACCCGATGACCTGTATTTGGCCATGCGCGGCCTTCGGACCATGGGGGTCCGCCTGCCGCGCCATTTCGAGACCGGCCTGCGGATCGCGCGCTGGCTGGATGACAGGCCGGAGGTGAAGCAGGTTATCCATCCCGCGCTGGAAGAAGATCCGAGCCATGAACTGTGGAAACGGGACTTCACCGGAGCCTGCGGCCTTTTCGGCTTTGTGTTGCACGAAACAGACCAGACGGCGCTGGCAGCGATGATGGATGGGCTGAAAATACATGGCATGGGCGCCAGCTGGGGTGGTTATGAGAGCCTGCTCATCCCAACCGACCCCGGCAAATCGCGAAGCGCCACGCGTTGGGAGATCGAGGGCCAGTGCATGCGAATTCATGTCGGGCTGGAAGACCCGGAGGATCTGATTGCCGACCTTGAGGCCGGGCTGGAAAGATTGGGAGCGGCTGGAAAATGACGGCAACTAAAATTTCCGACGCCATCGCGTTCAACGCCGACGGGTTGGTGCCCGCGATCGCGCAGCAGCATGATACCGGCGAAGTTTTGATGATGGCCTGGATGAACGCCGACTCGATCGCCGATACGCTGGCGACGGGTCGGGTCTGTTATTGGTCGCGCTCGCGTGGCAAATTGTGGCGCAAGGGTGAGACTTCCGGCCATGAGCAACATCTGACGGAAATGCGCATCGATTGCGACGGCGATACGTTGTTGCTGCTGGTCGATCAGACCGGGCCGGCCTGCCATACAAACCGCCACAACTGTTTTTATCGCGCGGTGCGCGACGGCAAACTGGCGACTATTGCGGAGCCGGAGGAATAACCGGTTGGCGACCCCCCGACACGGGAATCTTGTTGGTGCTCTTGCAGGCATATTGTTCCTGCTTACCCTCGCCTTGCCGGCGATAGCCGACCCACCGGTTACCATCTTTGCCGCCGCCAGCACCGCCCCGGCCATCGAGGAGATCGCCGTTCTTTACGAGGCCGCCGGTAATGGCCCAGTCCGCGCCGTGTTTGCCAGCAGCGGCGTGCTGGCCCGACAGATCGACAATGGCGCGCCGGCCGACCTGTTCCTGTCGGCCAATCCCGGATGGATGGACTGGCTGGCCGAACGCGAGGCCATCCAGGGTGATCCCGTCGCGCTGTTCGGGAATGGGCTGGTGCTGGTGCAGCCGGCGGATGCGGCCATACTCGCTCTCGACGAAACCCTGCCCGCCCGATTAACGGGCCAGCGATTTGCCATGGGCGACCCGGACCATGTCCCCGCCGGCATCTATGCACGTCAGGCGTTGGAAAATATGGGATTGTGGGACCGGCTGGGAGCGATGACGATCAGGATGAAGGATGCGCGCGCGACCCTGTTGTTGGTGCAGCGTGGCGAGGCCGCAGCGGGTATTGTTTACGCCAGCGACGCGAACGGCGATAGCCGGTTACAGATTTCCGCCACCATCCCGGACGGCGCCCATGATCCGATTGTCTATCATGCGGGTATCGTAAAAGATGGTGATCGCAAGGCAGCGCACCGGCTTCTTGAATTCCTGCGAACCCCGGAGAGTACAGACATTTTCCGCCGTCGCGGCTTCCGGCTAGAATAGCCGGCATGGACTGGTTCACTCCCCTTGAGATCGAAGCGCTGGGCCTGAGCCTGCGGGTTGCGGTGGTGAGCGTCATCTGTTCCCTGCCCTTCGGGTTGGCGGCGGCCTGGCTGCTGGCGCGCCGGTCGTTTCCCGGCAAGTCGCTGGTCGACGGCGTCATCCATTTGCCGCTGGTGGTACCGCCGGTGGTTGTCGGCTACGTGCTGCTGGTGGCGTTGGGGCGGCGCGGCGTGATCGGTGGCTGGCTCTACGACAGTTTCGGCGTCACCATCGCCTTTACCTGGAAGGGCGCGGCCATTGCCGCCGCCGTCATGGCTTTCCCGCTGATGGTGCGCGCCATGCGGCTTTCGCTGGAGGCCGTCGACCGGCGGCTGGAGGCCGCGGCGCGCACATTGGGCGCGGGCAAAGCGAGGGTTTTCGTCACCATCACATTACCGCTGATGGCGCCGGGCATCCTGGCCGGGGTCGTGCTAGCCTTCGCACGTGCGCTCGGCGAGTTCGGGGCTACAATCACCTTTGTCTCCAACATTCCCGGCGAGACACGCACCCTGCCGATCGCACTCTATACCCTGACCCAGACGCCCGACGGCGAGGCCGCCGCGGCGCGACTGGCGGTCATTTCGGTCGGGCTGGCACTGGCCGCGATCGTGGCGTCGGAATGGATCGCCCGGCGCATGGCGAGGCGGCTGGGAGGCGGCGCATGATCGAGGTCGATATCCGGCGCAAGTTGGGTGATTTCACATTGGAGGCCGCCTTTACCGGCTCACACGGCGGTATTACCGCGCTGTTCGGCCGATCGGGCGCCGGCAAGACCACGCTGATCAACATGCTGGCCGGCCTCGACCGGCCGGACGCCGGGCGGATCGTGGTGAATGGCGAGGTGCTGTTCGATGCGGCGGCCGGTATCGACAAGGCCCCCGAGAAACGCCGACTCGGCTACATTTTTCAGGAAGGCCGTCTGTTTCCGCATATGAGCGTCCGGCGGAATCTCGCCTATGGGATGAAACGCTACGATACGGCGGACGAATTCGACCTGATCGTCGCGCTGCTGGATATCGGCCCACTTCTGGACCGCTCACCGCATACGCTGTCGGGCGGCGAGAAACAGCGTGTTGAGATCGGCCGGGCCCTGCTGGCCAATCCGCGCCTGTTGCTGATGGACGGGCCGCTGGCCTCGCTCGACGGGCCACGCAAGGCGGAAATACTGCCCTTCATCGAACGGCTCCGCGACGAATTGGCCATGCCCATCGTCTATGTCACCCATGCCATGGAAGAGATCGTGCGCCTGGCCGATACGCTGGTCATCATGTCGGACGGCAAAGTCGCCGCCGTCGGCGCGGTCGAGGAACTGATGAGCCGCCTCGACCTGCGGCCGCTGACCGGGCGCTACGAGGCCGGCGCGGTCCTGACGGTGACGGTGGTGGGCCATGACGAGGAGCGCGCGATCACCAGGCTCGGTTTCGACGGCATGACGCTGGTGGTGCCCTACGCCAATATCCCGGTCGGAGAGGATTTGCGTATCCGCATCCGCGCGCGTGATGTCTCGCTGGCCTTGAGCGCGCCGGACGATATCAGCATCCTGAACATTTTCCCCGGCCGCGTCGTCGAGATTAGTGACCGCAAGGACGGCCAGATGGACGTCATCGTCGATGTCGGCGCCAGGATCTGGGCCCGCGTCACTCGCCTGGCGGTGAACCGCCTGGCCCTGGAACCCGGCATGGAAGTCTACGCCCTGGTCAAGGCGGTGGCGATCGACCGCCAGAGCCTGGGAAGACGGACGGGAATCAATATTCAAGGCGATGCAGGTGTTGCCTGATCGCCTGGTATAGCGCTCACTAGTTGCGACATCCCGTCGCAGTTAAGCAACAGAAAAACATCGAAATATTCGAAATATTGATCTAGGTCAATGTCGGAAAATTAAGTCTGGGCTAAAAGCAAATCCTCTAACCCTCTCTTACCCACCAAAACTACCGGGGAATGGTGCAAACCGTTCCCCGGCAATTTTTTGTTGTGCGATCGCTGCTGGGCGTATCGGCGACAGGTAGCCTGCCCCCTGCCCTACTCCGCCGCCTCCTCATAGGCCTCCATTGGCGGACAACTGCAAACCAGATGCCGGTCGCCGTAGACATTGTCGACGCGGCCGACCGGCGGCCAGTATTTGTCCTCGCGCACCGTCTGCAGCGGGAAATAGGCCTCTTCCTTGGAATAGGGATGCGTCCAGTCGCCCTGCAGCAACAGGTGATGCGTATGGGGCGCGTTACGCAGCAGGTTGTTTTCCTTGTCCGCCTTGCCCGATTCCACATCGGCGATTTCACCTCGGATCGCGATCAGCGCATCGCACAGCCGGTCAAGCTCGCGCTTGGCCTCGCTTTCAGTCGGCTCGATCATCAGCGTATCGGCCACAGGGAACGACATGGTCGGCGCATGGAAGCCATAATCGACCAGCCGTTTGGCCACGTCTTCGACCGAAATGCCGCTGGTTTCCTTCAATGGCCGGAAATCGACGATACATTCATGGGCGACCAGCCCATTTTTGCCGGTATAGAGAATCGGGTAGTGGTCCGCCAGGCGCTTGGCGATGTAATTGGCGTTCAGCACCGCGACCTTGGTGGATCGGCGCAGCCCCTCGTCGCCCAGCAGGCGAATATAGGTCCAGCTTATCGGCAAGATACTGGCCGAGCCCCAGGGCGCCGCCGCGACCGCGCCCACCGTCTCGCCGCCCTTGGCCGCCGGATTGACGCCGTCGACCGTCGGGTGGTCTGGCAGGAAGGGCGCCAGATGGGCCTTCACGCCGATCGGCCCCATGCCCGGCCCGCCGCCGCCATGGGGAATGGCGAAAGTCTTGTGCAGGTTCAAATGCATGACGTCGGCGCCGATCCGTCCCGGGCGGCTGATGCCGACCAGCGCATTCAGGTTTGCGCCGTCCATATAGACCTGGCCGCCATTGTCATGAATAATTTTGCAGATATCGACGATCGATTCCTCGTAGACGCCATGGGTCGAGGGGTAGGTCACCATCAGGGCCGCGAGGTCGGCCGAATGTTCCTGCGCCTTCGCCTTCAGGTCGTCGACATCGATATTGCCTTGTTCGTCGGATTTCACGACCACCACGCGCAATCCCGCCATATGGGCGCTGGCCGGGTTGGTGCCGTGGGCCGAGGCCGGGATCAGGCAGACGTCGCGATGCCCCTCGCCTCGACTCTTGTGATATTCGCGAACCACCAGAAGGCCGGTAAACTCGCCTTGCGAGCCGGCATTGGGCTGCAACGACACCGAATCGAAGCCGGTGATGGTACAGAGCATATGCTGCAGCTCTTCGAAAAGCTGTTGATAGCCCTGGGTCTGGTCGAGCGGCGCGAAGGGGTGCATATGGGTGAAATGGCGCCAGGTGACCGGGACCATCTCGGTGGTCGCGTTCAGTTTCATGGTGCAGGACCCCAGCGGGATCATGGCACGGTCCAGTGCAAT
>CAXMQC010000355.1:0-2704 GCA_964195285.1 Akkermansiaceae bacterium | reverse complement strand
GACCTTGAGGATGGTGTTCTTAGTCGAGAGATAGACCGGCCAGCCGACGTCGAGACCGTAGTTCATCGAGGCCCGGGCGAAGTCGCGGATCGAGTCGTCTAGGTTGTACATCGCCATCGTCACTCCGGCGCCCGGGGCCTGGAAGACCTCGCGCTCGATGACCTCGCCGTCGTCGCCGGTGAACTTTATGGTCAGCTTGCCCTTGCCGGGCACAATGAAATCGGTGGCGCGGTACTGGTCGCCGAAGGCGTGGCGGCCGATTACCACCGGTTCGGTCCAGCCCGGCACCAGGCGCGGCACGTTTTGGCAGATGATCGGCTTGCGGAACACGGTGCCGCCCAGGATGTTGCGGATCGTGCCATTGGGTGAGCGCCACATCTGTTTCAGGTTGAATTCCTCGACCCGGCCCTGATCGGGTGTGATGGTGGCGCATTTTACGCCGACCCCGTATTGTTTGATCGCATTGGCGGAATCGATGGTGATCTGGTCGTCCGTTTGGTCGCGCATTTCGACGCCGAGGTCGTAATATTTCAGATCGATGTCGAGATAGGGCAGGATCAGCTTGTCCTTGATGAAGGCCCAGATGATCCGCGTCATCTCGTCGCCGTCGATTTCGACAACGGGGGTCGCGACCTTGATCTTGCTCATAAACGGCTCCTCGAAATTGCACAGAATTCACCACCGCCCGGGCGGGCGCGCGCACCATAGCATCGATTTATCGCAGTGCAACATTAGAGTCGCGGAGGTGTGTGGGAAGCTACTTGCCCAGTCACAAGGTCGCGCGACAAAAGGCGAAATTTCTAATAAATCTCCCTAATACCCGCGGAATATCTCGGCGCAGGGGGTTGAGGCCGCGTCTGCTCGTGATCACTCCGCTTTTGTTACAGCCATTTTGCCTCGACGTCGTGATCGAAGGCGGGCATGGCCGCGAGTGCGGGCAACAACTCGTCGATGCTGTCGATGACCTGAAACAGCGCGCGATGTTCCGGCCTGGCGTAACTCTCGTTGATCATATGGTCGATCAGGTCGGTCAGATGCCGCCAATAGCCGCCGATATCGGCGATAATGACCGGCTTCTGATGCAGCCCAAGTTGCTTCCAGGTCAGAATCTCGAAGGTTTCCTCCAGCGTGCCGAGGCCGCCCGGCATAATCAGAAAGGCGTCCGACATCTCGGCCATCTTCTGCTTGCGCTCATGCATGTTGTCGGTAACGATCAGCCGGGTCACGTCGGAATGGCCGACTTCGACCTGTTCCAGGAATTGCGGGATAATCCCGACGACTTCGCCGCCGCCTTCCATCACGGCGTCGGCAATGCGACCCATCATGCCGATGCGGCCGCCGCCATAGACCAGGCGGATGCCGGCCTTCGCCATGATCCGGCCGAGCTGCAGGGCGGCATCGTGGTGGGCCGGCCGGCCGCGGTCGGACGAGCCGCAATAAACGCAAAGGGATTTGATATTCGCCATGGATGTCATTCTTTATCCTCTGTTCGCCATCTTGCAAGTATAAGATTTCTTCAACGTCTTGCACGCCGCTGCGGCCCTTCGATCAAAAAAAATTGACAGGCCCTTGGAATAGCCTTTGGTATCTGGTGTATTCCAGAAACTGGTTTTCAACATCGTTAATATAGGGGTTAGTTCATGAACAGAACGTTTTCGTTTCCACGATATTTGCTGGTGGCCGCGTCGGTCGCTGTGGCGGGGGCTCTGGCCCTGCCGGTGCTGGCCGAAACGCCGTCCGAGATCGTCTTGAAGCGCGAGAAGGCGATGAAGGAAATGGGCGGCCATATGAAGGCGATCAGTGGCTTCATCAAGCAAGGCGAAGGCACGGCGGAAGACGTGGCGCGCCGGGCCGGAGAGATTGGCGAAATCGCGGCTAAAATCCCATCGCTGTTCACCGAGGGCACGGAAATGAACGGCGCCGCGGATTCCAAATTTAAGGCCAAGCCCGAGATTTGGCTGGATTGGGAGAATTTTGAGAAGTCGGCGGCCAAGCTCGGCACCGAAAGCAAGGCACTGGCTGCGGCCGCCAATGGCGGAGACAAGGAAATGATAACGGCGGCATTCAAAAGCCTCGGTAAGGACGCTTGCGGAGGTTGCCACAAGGCCTACCGCATGAAAGTCAATTAGCCGGGTATGCGTCGCCGTGGCATGGTACTGGCGGCGTATATCGTTTCCCTGATTCCCGCTGCGGCGTGGGCGCAGGAAGATCGTGATGCCATAGCGCGCGGCGAATATGTTTTTCACGCCGCGGGCTGTTACGGTTGCCATACGGATGTGAAAGGGAAGGGGGCGCCGCTGGCCGGCGGGCGGCGCCTCAAGACGCCTTTCGGTGTTTTTATCGGACCCAATATCACGCCCAGCCCGGACCATGGCATTGGCGACTGGACCCTGGCTGACTTCACCCGCGCCCTCCGCCAGGGCACCTCGCCCGCCGGCGACCCCTATTATCTGGCCTTCCCCTACACCTCGTTTTCGCGCATGCGCGACCAGGACCTGGCCGATTTGTGGGTTTATCTACAATCGGTAAAACCCGCCGAAACCGCCAATGGCGACCATGAGCTGGACTTCCCCTACGGCTGGCGCTGGCTGACCGGCATTTGGCGCGCACTCTATTTCGCGCCTGGCGATTTCGACGCCGGTGACCCGCCGGCGGGGCTAAAGGCGGAAGACCGCGAAATTTGGGAACGCGGCGCCTATCTGGT
>CAXMQC010000354.1:0-3485 GCA_964195285.1 Akkermansiaceae bacterium | reverse complement strand
GCCTTCGCGAGAAACCAAAGCACAAGCTGAAGCCTTTGTCGGTGCCATGATAAGAGAGGACTACAGCGCTGTTCAGACGATGTTCGCACCCGAACGCCGGCCACAATATCCGGTCGGGATGCTTGCGATAATAAGATAGATTCTTGGCAATTCACAGCAAAGTACGGCCAAACTCTACTATCGGTTAAACGCCAATACAGTATGGTACGACGCCGTCCGCCTGACCTCCCCGGACGACCCGGCAACATTTCTGGATGTTATCATGGAGGCTGGTTCGAATCAGGGTCGGATTATATCACTGTCATTCAAGGGAAGGTTACGGCAGTAGCGGCAGCTCGATAGAAATGTCGGCGGATACAGAGCCCTACAACACGAAAACCGTAATAAGCGCTCTAATTCACCACCAGGTCCAGTGAGGCTTTTGACAGGGGTTCACTGCCGGTCTCGGTGACCACCGACGTGCGGGCGAGCGTCATGGCCAGATCACGGCCGGAATCGAACAGGATCATATGGATGAAAAACATCATGCCGGGTTCCGCGATCACCGGATTACCGTGATACAGCATCGGCCAGTCCATCCAGTTCGGCGCATAGGTCGTGCCCTGGCTGTAACCACAGGCATTAAGCCGGAACTCCGACATGCCGGCGGCGTCCATAACCCTGGCGTGGGCGTCGAATACCTCGCCAATCGGATTGCCGGGCCGCAACGCGTCTTCGCAGGCCAGCAGGGCGTCTTTGGCGGTGGCGTGCATGGCATTATGCCTCGGGTCGGGCCGGCCGATCACAATGGTCCGCATCATGGCGGCATGGTAGTGGCGGTATACGCCGGCGAATTCCAGGGTCAGCTGGTCCTGGGCTTCCAGGGTGCGCCGGCCGGTGTAATAGCGGCACATCAGGGCGCCGGGGCCGGACCCGATAATGGTCTCGTTGGCGGGATCGTCGCCGCCGCCACTGAACACGGCGCCCTGCATGGCGGCCAGGATGTCGCCCTCGAAGGCGCCGGGTTTGGCCAGCCGCACCGCCTCATCCCAGGACGCGTCGGCCAGCTCGGCGGCCTTGCGGACATAGGCCAGTTCGGCGGGGCTTTTGACCAGGCGCAAACGGCTGACCAGGAAGGATGCGTCCGCCAGCGTCGCGAAGCCGTCCATCGCATCGCGGACCGCGAATCCGTTGCGTGCGTTCAACCCGTATGATTCCCATTCGACGCCAAACTTCTTGCCACGACAGCCCTGTGAGTCAAGCAAGGCCTTGAGATCGCCGACCGGGTCGGCGCCTTCCTGGTCTTTCCAGACATGGATCCGGTCGTGCGGGATGACGGAGGTAAATTGCGCCTGCCGCAGATCCGGCGCGCGCGTCAGCAGGAACATTTCCCCGTCCGCGCCCAGATACAGGCATTGGAACCAGACATAACCGAAGGTGTCGTAACCGGTCAGCCAGTACATGCTCTCCTGGCGGAAGACCAACAGCCCATCCAGCCCGTCCCGCTGCATCGCCTCGCAAGTGCGTTGCCGCCGGTCGGCGAGTTCCTCCTCGGTGAAGTGAATATGCAAGCCCATGCGTTATGCCTCGATCGTTATGGCCGACAATTCCCGGCCATAGTCGGCATCGCCGGTCAATGTCTTGCGCCGGTAGCTGAAAAAGCGATCCTCGTCGGCGCAGGTGTCGGCATCGATCCGGCCGACTGTTTTGACAAATACCGCCGCCAGCCGGTTTTCCACATAACCGGCGATATTGAACATGGGATGTCCGGTGCGTATGCCCGGGCGGAAGAAGCGCGCATTTTGCGGATCCTGGTCCAGGAAGGGTCTCGGGAATTCGGGACCCACCTCATAGGATTTCGGGCCGATGCAGGGGCCTATCGCGGCGCTTATCGTATCGCGGGTCGCGCCGAGATTTTCCATCGCCTCCACCGTGCAGTCGAGAACCCCGGAAACCGCGCCGCGCCAGCCGGCATGGGCCGCGCCAATGACTTTTCGCCCGTCCGGCGTCTCGCCGGCGAACAGCACCGGCACGCAGTCGGCGGTCAGTATCCCAATGGCGATGCCAGGCCGGTCGGTCACCATCGCGTCGGCGCGCGGCGCATTGGTCGGGTCCCAGTTGCGGTCGGCAACCGCGACCTCGGTTCCGTGCTCCTGGTAGACCGTGTTCAGTGCGCCCAACGGCAATTCGATTGTCGCCATGGCGCGCCGCCGGTTCTCGGTAATCGCCTCGCGCTCATCACCCGAGCCATAACCCATGTTGAGCGAGCCATATACGCCCTGGCTGACTCCGCCCTGGCGGGTGAAGAAGGCGTGCCGGATGCCCCGGATATCCGCAAGCACACTGTCGGTGATCTGCATGGGAAGCGGGGTCGTCATCAACCTGTATTATCCTCGAAAGCGGGGGGCGCCGCAGCGGCCGGCGGCATTATCGCCATTACCTTGAACAGGTAGCCCATTTGCTCCTTGTCGATCAAGCGTGTGCAGGCGGCCCTGATTTCGGTCGCTTTATCCGCTGTCGCCTTGGCCAGCAGTTGGTCGGCCCGTGTCTCGATCCCCAGGCGGGTCAGAAACTGGCCTTGGCCGATCGGGCCGTGGGTCGCCGCACCGCCCTCGCGCGCGGCTGTGGCCAGGGCGGCAAAGTCCACGTGCGCGGTCAAATCGACCGTGCCGGGATCCAGCAAGGGGTCGTGAAACTCGTGACCGCTGAGCGCCTGCAGGGTGTCGCCGGCGCCGCTGATCACGTGGCCGTAATCGACGATCAACGCGGCCCCGCCATGGCGTGCGATACGTTCACTGAGCGACTGTGCGATCGACAGGCCCACCGGGCAGACCTCGGCGATGTCGCCCGTGCCGGCTGTCCGGCGGACTGTTTCGGGTATCAGGGCCTCGCTCGCCATTCCGCCGGGCGCCAGACCGATCCGGAAGGTTTCGCCATCGTTGCCCAGCCCCACCATCCGTTCGCGCCAACCCGCGCCGGTTCGTTCGAATTGGCGGATGGCAAGGGCGTCGAAGAATTCGTTGGCGATCACAATCGTCGGACCCTCCGGAACCTCTTCCAGCAAGCCGTGCCATCGCGCGTCAAGTCCGGCCAGGGTCTGTCGCTGCGTCTCGGCCAGCACCGGGCTGGTTTCCACTAAATGGATCGCCGCGGCGGCCAGGAAGTCGGGCGCCATCCGGGCGGCGCGCAACGCATCGGCCATCAGCGTGCCGCGCCCCGGGCCAAGTTCCACAAGATGAACGGGGTCTGGCGCGATTGTCGTGCGCCAGACCTCGGCGCACCATAACCCGGTCAGCTCGCCGAACATCTGGCTGATCTCGGGGGCGGTTGTGAAGTCCCCGCGCGCGCCGAACGGATCGCGAGTCATGTAATAGCCATGTTTCGGATGGCCCAGCGCCTCGGCCATGAAATCAGCGACGGTGATCGGGCCTGTCAGGCGGATGCGCCGGCGCAACAGTTCGCTAAGTGGGCTATTCACTTATACCAATGCTCGTTGATAATGACGC
>CAXMQC010000353.1:0-10678 GCA_964195285.1 Akkermansiaceae bacterium | reverse complement strand
TGAAGACTTTGATCGGCAGCCGGTACTGTATGGCGGTCGCCAACTCCTGGATATTCATCATGATCGAGGCCTCGCCGGCGATATCCACGACCAGCGCGTCCGGATTGCCCAACTGCACGCCGACCGCCGCCGGCAGCCCGTAACCCATCGTGCCCAGGCCGCCCGACGTCATCCAGCGGTTCGGCTTTTCGAAGCGGAAATGCTGGGCCGCCCACATCTGGTGCTGGCCGACCTCGGTGGTGATGAAGATCTCGCGGTCGAGCGTCAACTCGTAGAGCCGCTTGATCGCCTCCTGCGGCTTGATCACCTTCTTATTGGTGGAAAATTTCAGGCAGTCACGTGCGCGCCAGCCGTCGACGGTCTTCCACCAGGAAGCCACCGCCTTCTTGTCGGAATGCTTCTTTTCGGCCTTCCACAGCTTGCTCATGTCTTCCAGCACGCTGGCGACATCGCCCACGATGGCCAGGTCGACCGCCACATTCTTGTTGATCGAGGTCGGGTCGATATCGATATGGATTTTCGTCGAGCCGGGCGAGAAGGCGTCCAGCCGGCCGGTAACACGATCGTCGAAACGGGCGCCGACGCACAGCATGACGTCGCAATCATGCATCGCCATGTTGGCCTCGTAGTTACCGTGCATGCCGACCATGCCCAGATAGCGCCTGTCGGAAGCGGGCAGGGCGCCCAGCCCCATCAGAGTCAGGGTTGTCGGCGCGCCGGTTGTCTTCACGAACTTGGTGAACAGGTCGACCGCCTTTGGCCCGGAATTGATGATGCCGCCACCGCCATAGATCAACGGACGCTTCGCCTTGGCCATCAGGTCGACCGCCCTGGCGATCTTCCCGGCGTCGCCCTTGATCTGGGGGCGGTAGGTCTTGTGCTTCACGTTGCTCGGTCCGGAATAGGGACAGTCGGCAAACTGGACATCCTTGGGGATGTCCACCACCACCGGGCCGGGACGCCCGCTACGCGCAACGAAGAAGGCCTCATGTAACGTCTTGGCCAAGCGGCCGGCGTCCTTGACCAGATAATTATGCTTGGTGCAGGGGCGCGTGATGCCCGTCGTGTCGCATTCCTGAAAGGCGTCGTTGCCGATCAGATGCGTCGGCACCTGGCCGGTCAGGCAGACGATCGGCACACTGTCCATCAGCGCGTCGGTCAGCCCGGTCACCGCGTTGGTGGCGCCCGGGCCGCTGGTCACCAGCACCACGCCCACCTTGCCGGTCGACCGGGCGTAGCCCTCGGCCGCGTGTACGGCGCCCTGCTCATGGCGAACCAGGATGTGGCGCAGCCGGTTCTGTTGGAACAGCGCGTCATAGATCGGCAATACCGCGCCGCCCGGATAGCCGAAGACGACATCCACGCCTTGGTCCAGCAAGGCTTTGATGACGATCTGGGCTCCGTTCATTGGCTCGCTTGCCATGTCTCTACTCCATTCCGAATCCAGCGGCAGCCGCAAACTCGCCCGTCCCGCCCGCTTAAGGTGAGCCGGAAAATGCAGAGTGCCGTCTATTCAATACAATGCCGCGGGCCTCACGGCCCGCAGCCGCCGGACAATAGGCGGTCAGTCCTTGCCGGTCAACACAAAATGACGAACAAACGAAAAGATTTTAGGCAATAAACTTTCTGAAAGTTGCTCCACAACGGTCATTTCAGCAATAATCTGATGCCTGAACCAAGTCAGTTGTCTTTTCGCATAGTTCCGTGTCGCCTGTTGCGCATCTGCCAGCGCCTGTCCAAATGTCCTGTCCCCCGCCAGATAGTCGGAAAACTCCTTGACCCCGAGCGCCCGCGTCGCCGGCAAGTCGGCGGCTAGCCCCATTGCGCTCAACCGCCGCACCTCATCCAGTGCGCCGTCATCCAGCATGGTCGCCAGCCGCTTGTCGCACCTGGCATAGAGATCCGCGCGCGGCGGGGTCAGCAGGATGGTCGCGAAAGACAGGCCTGCCGGCGGCCCCGATGCGGGGACTGCCTGCCATTCGCTCAGCGTCTGTCCGGTCGCCTCCAGCACCTCCAGCGCGCGGACGATTCTCTGGCCGTCGGCCGGTTCCAGCCGTTCAGCCGTGGCGGGGTCGCAGGCCGACAATTCCCGGTGCAGGGCTTCCGCGCTTTCGGCCGCCAGACGGGCGCGCATCCTCGCGCGAATGTCGTTTGGGACGTCGGGCATTGGCGACAGCCCGGCGGTAAGGGCCTTCAGGTAAAGCCCGGTGCCGCCGCAGACGATCGGCAGCTTTCCTGTGGAATGGGCGCGCTCGATCTCACTCAGCGCCATCTCGCGCCAGCGGCCCGCGGAACAGGTTTCGGCCGCCGACAGCACGCCGTACAGCCGGTGTGGCGCGGATGCTTCGTCGGCCGGCGAAGGGCGCGCCGTCAACACCCGCAACTCGCGATAGACCTGCATGCTGTCGGCATTGATGATGACGCCGTCGAATGCCGCCGCGACGGCGAGGGCGAGGCCCGACTTACCGCTGGCCGTCGGGCCGGCGACGATCAGAACGGCATTTTTTTTTTCATCGCTCATGCCGGAATAATTTGCCTTTGCACCAGCGCTCCTTGGTATAAATCGTAATCATCGACCCTCGCTAAAAAAGCCACTCATGAACAACGTCCTCACACTGATAGCCGGAACCTCGCCGCTAGGCCATAGCGCGGTAGCATTGGCCAGCGATAGATTGGCGGCGGCGGGCGCCAGGACCGAAAAGGCGGTGTGGCTCGCCGCCGGCCGGGCTTGCGACATTCCGTTTGACCAGATGCCGCCCTTTGAGGCTGTGGCGCGCGTGCGCGAGGCGTTATACGGGCAGCCCGTCGACCTGGTCGCCCAACCGGTGGATGAACGGCGCAAGATGCTGCTGGTCGCCGACATGGAGTCGACGATCATCGAAAATGAGATGATCGACGAGCTTGCGGCGCAACTCGGCCTGGCCGACCGCATTGCCGAGCTGACGGCGCGGACCATGCGCGGCGAGCTCGACTTCGCGGAATCCCTCAGCCAGCGCGTGCGCATGCTTGAAGGGCTGGATGCACCGATGCTGGAAAAACTGCGGGAAAAAATCGTCGTCAATCCGGGTGCGGCGGAACTGGTCGCCACCATGCGGGCGAACGGGGCGCATTGTGCGCTTGTCTCGGGTGGTTTCACGGTCTACAGCGAATATGTGCGCGAACTGGTGGGGTTTGACGATGACCAGGCCAACCGGCTTGAAGTTGTCGACGGCAAACTGACCGGGCGTGTATTAGCACCTATCCTCGACCGACAAGCCAAACAGGCCTGCCTGTTGCGGCTGGCGAAGGAGTTGGCGATCGCGCCCGCCCTGACGATTGCGGTCGGCGATGGCGCCAACGATCTGGCCATGGTCGTGGCCGCGGGGCTGGGCGTCGCCTACCACGGCAAGCCGATTCTGGCCGAGACCGCCGCCATGCGCGTCGACCATGGCGATCTCACGGCGCTACTTTATGCGCAGGGATACAGGCAAGAGGATATTGTCGGCAGCCCTCCGGGCTGACAGTTCGGCCTACTGTGCGAAACTGTTTGTTACGGCGGTCCGCTGTCCTCGTCCCTTTCGGTCAGCGGTTGTCGGCGTGCGAAGTGTCCTAAGAAGTTCCGTAGGGTCTGGCCAAGGCCGCGGGGTCAGCTACCTTTTCCGTTGCCGCCGCCATTGCCGCCGCCATTGCCACCGCCATTGCCGGCGTTGCCGCTGTTGCCATTGCCATTATTATTGCCGCCATTGTTAGTCTGGCTGCCGATCGTTTCAGCTTCGTTCCCTACGGACGTCTCGCCATCATTTCCGGAACGGAGCAGCGGGCCATTTCCGCCACTGCTGGAAGATTCTGCGCCGCCGTTATTAGGCGGGTCCGGTTGCAGCGCATTTTCGTTGGCATGCGCGAAACCGCCGGCCGGCTCGTCTTCCTCGCCCTGTGCATAGGCCGCGCGCGGCAAGCCCCGCTTGGGCGGCTCTGTTGTGGTTGGCTCCGGCGGCTCCGCCGTCGTCGGCGGTACGGAAGCGGTTTGAATATCCGGCTCGGGCTTTTCTGGCCGCTCCTGTATGGGTGGCGGCGTCGGCAAGCTCGCGGTGGACAGCACATCATCCATTTCCTGAACACGCAACAGCGCCCAGGCCGGCGGATTTCCCGGCGGTGTCATGGTGCCGTCCATGAAGGCAACCGTCGCCGTGCCGGGTGTCTCCAGCACTACAGTATCGCCATAGTTGTTGGTGACCTCAACACCGTCGTCCGATTCCATGATCACGGTGACGGCGCCATCGCCGCGGGTTACCAGGACCAGCACCGTGCCGCGTACACCGACGGTTACCGTCTGGGTTTCGATCTTGTAATTGGAGCTCGCCATATTGCCCGAGAAGAAGCGAAATACACCCTCTGTGACCTGAAGCGCGAAAGTGCCTTCGCCCGGGTCGGGGTCGTAGACGAACTCGTCAAGCACGATTGATGAATTGGGGCCGACCGAAATGCGCGTCTCGTCCGTAAATTTCAACTCGGACGCGCTTTCCAGTCCTGTCTGGACGATTTCATTCTGGTAGACGCTGTCGCGCAGAACCAGTTGGCGGATGGCTTCTTCGGTTTTGCCCTCGACATCGCGCACGACGACCGAGGTAACGCCGATGCCCGACGGTTTAGCCGCCATCGCAGGCGCGACGAAACCGGCCGCCATCGCAACAAGCACGACAACGCAGGCCAAACTTGCCCTGGATTCTCGCGACGTACCACCCATAATCAAACTTCCCCACATATCAATAATCGAAAAACACACTCCCTCTACAATACCCAACTCGTTAACCTTTGATTAAACATCAAACTCGCGTTAAAATAAAGACAAATCCAACCGGCATGGCATTTCCCCGACCGGGAGGGGCCGCAATCAGGACCGGAATTGGACGCAAACAATAAAACCGCATTGTTTTCAATAGGATGTTGGTTTCGGGATAATTGTCGGGCGCGCCCGAGTGAATTGTGCGCGAATAGTTATCATGGGGAGAGCCCGAAATGCGAAGTCGCTGGCTGCAACTTGTCCTGTCGCTGTTTATCATCATTGTGGCCCTAGAAGTGCGGTTTCTCGACCCCGTTTTCCTTCAAAATCTGCGCCTTAACAGTTTTGATCTCTATCAGCAGCTTGAGCCGCGCGACTACAAGCCCGTTCCCGTACGATTTGTCGATCTCGATGACGAAAGCCTGGCCCGGCTGGGCCAGTGGCCGTGGCCGCGCACCCGGGTTGCGGAACTGGTGGACCGGTTGAAGCAGGCTGGTGCGGCGGCGATCGCGCTCGATTTCATATTCTCCGAACCGGATCGCACGTCGCCACGCCAGATTGTCGAGCTCTGGCCGGTCACGCCCGAGACCGAAACGTTGCGTCAGACCATATCCGCCCTGCCTGACCATGATGAAGTTCTGGCCCAGTCGATCGGCCAGGCGGCGAACGTGGTGGTCAGCTTCTCGGCAGCGGGCGAGGAGGGCGACGACACCCCCACACTGAAGGCTGGAATGTCGTGGGCCGGCGACAATCCGATAGAATTTGTGCATAGCTACAGGGGCGCCGTCGCCAGCCTCCCCGCCATTGATGCGGCGGGCGCCGGGACGGCGGCGCTCGGCATGAAATCCGAACGCGACGGCATTCTGCGCCGTCTTCCCCTGTTGATCGGTTACGGCGAGACCCTTTACCCGACGCTGCCCGCCGAATCGCTGCGCGTCGCCCAGGGGGCGTCGAACTATCTTATCAAATCGTCCGGCGCCAGCGGGGTGATCTCCTTCAGTGCCCGCACCGGCATCGTGGCTGTTCGAGTCGGCCGTTTTACCGTGCCTACAGACAGTGAAGGCCGAGTCTGGCTGTATGATTCGGGACCGGTACCGGAACGCCGTGTCCCGGCCTGGCGACTCATGGAGGGAGAATATGAACCCGCGCTCATTGCCGGAAACATCGTGATCGTGGGCACCAGCGCCGCCGGGCTGCAGGACCTGCATTCGACGCCCCTGACCGCCGCGATGTCCGGTTCCGAGGTGCAGCTCCAGGTGATCGAGCAAATGCTGACCGGCGAGTATCTGGAACGCCCGGACTGGGCGAAAGGGGCCGAACTGTCGATGCTGGTGCTGATCGGTCTGGTCGTGACCGTTGTGACCGCCCGTCTCGGCGCCGGGCTCAGCGCGACCGTTACCGCCGGTATGCTTGTCGGGGCGCTGGGCCTGTCCTGGTATCTCTTCATCGAGGACGGCTTTCTGCTCGATCCGATTTACCCGGCCATTACCAGCGTGATGGTCTATCTCGGCTCGTCGCTGATGGCGTATCTGCGCACCGAACATGAACGAAAGCATATCCGCGAAGCCTTCAGCCACTATATGTCGCCGGACATGGTGAAGCGTTTGGCCGACGACCCCGATCAGCTGCGGCTCGGTGGCGAGACCCGCGAACTGACGCTGCTGTTTTCCGATCTCCGCGGTTTCACCTCAATCTCGGAAAAATACGAAGCCGAACAGCTCACCAGCCTGGTCAATCGATTCCTGACGCCGATGACCGAGGTCACGCTCGATCATGGCGGGACCGTCGATAAATATATGGGCGACGCGATGATGGCCTTCTGGAATGCGCCGCTGGACGACGAGGCCCACGCGCGCAACGCCGCCCTGACGGCGCTGGAGCTGCGCCAATGCCTGGCGCCCTTGAACGAGGAACTGGAAACCGAGGCCCGCGAGCAGGATATCGAATATACCCCGCTGAAGATCGGCATCGGCGTCAATACCGGCAACGCCTGCGTCGGCAATATGGGGTCGGAGCAGCGCTTCGACTATTCGGCGCTCGGCGACGAGGTCAATTTGGCGTCGCGGCTGGAAGGCATGTCGAAGCAGTATGGCGTCGATATCGTGATAAGCGGCAGCACGCGCGACCGTTTGCCGGACTTCTCGGCGCTTGAACTGGATCGCATCAAGGTCGTTGGCAAGACCATACCGGTGACCGTCCATACCCTGCTTGGCGATGCGACATTGGGTCAGGATCCGGAATTCCAGGCCGGGCGGGAAAATCATGAAGCCATGCTGCAAGCTTATCGCGCGCAGGAATGGGACCGCGCCGCCGAACTGGTGGTCGAATGCCGGTCGAAGCTCGAAAAAACCCACGACATGAAAAAATACTACGACCTGATGGACCAGCGCATCGCGGATTTGCGCGCCAACCCGCCCGGCCCGGACTGGGATGGCGTCGCGGAAGCGACCAGCAAGTAGGATTCTAAAGCGTTTTCGTTGCCGCCTTTCCGGGCAGCAGGGCGGCGGTCATGTTGGCCATCAGCATCAGCGCTGCCAGCATATAGAACACCGCCGGCAGCCCCCAGATGTCGGCGACCACGCCACCCGCCACCGGTATGATCGTCGACAGGCCGGCCTGGGCCCCGAACATCAGGCTTGTGGCCGACCCGCCCATTTCGCGCGGCGTCAGATCCATCATCCAGCTATGCACCACCGGGCGTATCGCGAATAAAACGAAACCCAGCAGCGCCACGCCGGCGACATAGAGCGGGCCGCCGCCCAGCAGGGTGAGCCCCGCGATCACCACCGTGCTGGCGCCCAACCCGGCGACCACGATGGGCCGACGCCCGATCCGGTCAGACAAGGTGCCGGCAATTACCACCGCCAGGATGCCGCCGATCTGCATCGCCATCATCACCGATCCCGTTTCCAACGGATTGGCATTGAGGACATCCACCAGGTAGAGCGGCAGGAACATCAAGAGGCCGTTCTGGGCCATGGTCCGCAAGCCGGCCATCAGGCACAGGCCCAGCACAGCGCGATCGCGCAACAGGCGCCCCATCCCGGCAAGAAAATCGCCCAGCCCCAAGCCCGGCGTGCCATTGGCGGCATCGGCGCGATCGCCACGCCACAACAGCAACAGCAACGCCGCAACAACGAATACCGGCAGGGAATTCACCGCCGCCGCTGCGGGCCAAGACAGGAAGACCAGTAACAGGCCCGCCGCAAGGGGCGCGACCGCGTCGCCGAGATTGGCGCCCAGCGCATGAATTGACAGCGCATAGCCGCGGTTTTTCGGGTAGCGCGACGACAGATAAGCGATCGCCGCGGGATGCCAAAGGTTGTTCGTCGCGCCGATCAGCCCCACCATCGCCGCCAGCCAGATGAAACCGGCTCCGGCCGCAAAGGCCATCAGCGCCCCACCGCCCAGCACCAGTGCCAGAATCTGGAACAGGACCCGGCGTCCGGTAACGTCGACCAGCGGACCGCTGCCGAAATTGGCGCTCACTGACGCGACATGGAAGACCGATACCAGCAGGCCGGCCTGGGCGTAACTGAATCCCAGATCCCGGTTGATGAAAGGCAGCAGAATATAGAATGTCGCGGCAATCCAATGTGTCGCCCCGTGGCCCAACCCGACCAGAAAGATCGGCCCTTGGTATAAACGCGATGGTTCGATGGCGGTCGGTTCCGATTGCATGCCAGCCGGTATCCCCCATAAAAAAACGGCGCCGGGGATTTCCCGACGCCGCGTTTATGATCTGATTTCGGTTGTTTGTCAGCCGCCATCAATGCGCAGGCCGACGAATCGCTGGTCGTCGCCGCTTCGAACCGTCAACAAGATCGAGCGCAGACCTCGCGAACGAGCGTCCTTGATCTTCGCCTCGACGGCATCGGGCGTCAGCACCTTTTCCTGAAAGATCTCGGTGATGACATCGCCCTCGCGCAGCCCGTTCTCGGCCGCGGCGCTGGTCCCGTCGACATTGGTGATGACCACGCCTTCCAGATCGCTGTCCAAGTCCAATTCGCCGGCGATTGCCGGGGTGATTGTCGACAGAGACAGCCCCAGCTCGTCGAAAGAACGCTCCATCGGTTTGACGGGCTCGTCGGGCCCATTCGCCGGCAGCTTGGCCTCGTCGAACTTCTCCAGTTCGCCCAGCGTCACATTGACCGTGACCTCGCGCCCGGCACGCCAGACCTGCACCTTCACGGCCTTGCCGACGGCGGTATCGGCCACGATGCGCGGCAGTTTGCGCGATTCGTTGACCCTGCGCCCGTCGAACTTGAGGATGACGTCGCCCTCTTTCATATCGGCGGCTTCCGCCGGACTGTTTTCCAACACACCGGCGACCAAGGCGCCCTGCGCTTCGCTCAGGCCCAGGCTTTCGGCGATTTCGTCGGTAACCTGCTGGATCTGCACGCCCAGCCAGCCGCGCCTCGTTGTACCGAAGTTGCGCAACTGGTCGATAACGCCGTCGGCCAGGTTGGACGGAATGGCAAAGCCGATGCCGATGCTGCCGCCGCTCTGCGAATAGATCGCCGTATTGATGCCGATAACATTGCCATCCATGTCGAACAGCGGGCCACCGGAATTGCCACGGTTGATCGGTGCGTCGGTCTGAATGAAGTCGTCATAGGGACCGGAACGAATATCGCGCTGGCGGGCCGAAACAATACCGGCCGTAACCGTGCCGCCCAATCCCAGCGGATTGCCGATCGCGATCACCCAGTCGCCAACCCGCATCTTGTCGGAATTGCCCCAGGAAACGAACGGGAACTGCCGGTCGGCCTGAATTTTCAGCAGCGCCAGATCGGTCTTTGTGTCGCGGCCAACCAGCTCCGCATCGTAGGTCTGATCGTCGAACAGGGTCACCGTGATGGTGTCGGCGCCTTCGATGACGTGGTTGTTGGTAACGACAAGACCCGCAGCGTCGATAATGAAGCCGGATCCCAGCGACTGTGCGCGGCGAGGGCGGTCTTCCTGTTCGCCACGGCGCCGGTTGAACTGGTCGAAGAAATCGCGGAACGGCGAGCCCGGCGGGAAATCGAATTCCAGCCCCTCGTCGGCGCCGCCCCCGGACATCGTCTGGGTCGTCGATACGTTGACGACCGCCGGCTGCAGCACTTCAACAAGGTCGGCGAAACTGTCCGGGGCGCCACGGGCCTCGGCGTCGGCCGGAAGCCAGACTATTGAAACAGCGAAGGGAAGCGCCAGCAGCCAGCCGAAAGATCGGACCGTCACGCCCTGGCGAAGATTTTCAAGCATACGCGTCACCGCATTATCTCCATCATGTCCAATATGCGCCGCGCGGCGAGCGAATATCGCCCAGGTCGCGGCAAAACCGTCTTCAGCCGAATCTGGTGCTCGGCCCGGCCGGTTTCAATACCGGTGTTCCAACAGATACTATCCGTCAAATACTTAATATTTTGTGGTCACAATATGGCGATGGCGCGAAATAATTTGCGCCGCGGCGCGAATCGATAGGGTCCGCTAGCGAATCAGCAAGACGATTATAACGCCCGCTACCGTCGCCACCAGCCCGAACTGCCGCAATGTCGAGGCCGGAATTTCCTGCATGGTGGCCATCATTTTCTTCATTCCGTCGGGGAACAGGGCGTAAGCGGCGCCCTCGATCACAAGGATGAGAGCGAGCGCAGTCAGAACGATTTCACCGCCGTTTTCCACACTCGCCCGTCCTTACCGGTCTAGTCCACCGACTCCTGGCCGAAGAAGCGGAAGAAGTCGCTGTCCGGCGTCAACACCATGGTGGTGCTGTCGCCGCCCAGGCTGGCCTCATAGGCCTGCATCGACTTGTAGAAATCGAAAAATTCCGGATCCTGGCCATAGGCCCTGCCGAGGATTTGATGGCGTTCGCCCTCACCCTCGCCACGAAGAATTTCCGATTGCCGCTTCGCCTCGGCCAGCAGCACCGTGCGT